>JACZUR010000126.1 GCA_022573095.1 Gemmatimonadota bacterium
GACGGTCGAAGACGGTGGGGGAGTCCGAATTCCGCTGCACGTTGCACGAACAAAGCCGTATCGCAGATCGCCTTCGTTCCCTCGTTCAATTGTTCAATCATTCGTGGCGGTCCCGCCCTGAAGCGCGCGCTCGGCGCCTTCGGCGACACGCCTTGAAAGACACTTCTACCTACGCCGCCCCTCAGGGCGTGTCGGTTGCCGAGCCGGCTCTTTAGCGCCGGACCCGAGGAAGCTCTCCCGCCAGCATCCTCGTTCCCTCGTTCCCTCGGTGAAAGACGCTACTTAGTTGGGACAGCGCACTGCGAGTACTGCCGCACCTGCGTCTGCACATACCGTATTGCGCGATGCAACTGTCCCGGTGAAATCGATCGAAGATCGTAGCCCTGCGCCCACCGGAGCTTGCGCTTCTGAAACACTCCGTCACGGTTTCCGACCCTCGCACTGGCGCCTTTAAGACCTTGCACGAGCCTGGGAACGTCCACCGCTTGATGCAGATGTAGCACTAGATGCAATTGATCGGCAACGACTCCCATCGCCAACACCTCAGCACCATGACGCTTAGCGGTGACACGGAGAAAACGTGACAAGAACGCTGCTCCATCGACATCAATCAATCTCTCCCGATCGTGCGTTGTCCACGTGAGCATGGCATACAGTTGAACCGACACATAATCACGTTACTACGAATCCTATCCATCGGACTCACCCTATCTACCGCGCGGGGTATCAAAGGAATGCAGGGCTCCTAAGACCGGCGTCCGGTCGGTGGGTTCGAGAAGACGGTGGCGGACGGACTGGGACGGTCGGAAGGACGGTGGGGGACGGTGGGGAGTTGAGCTGAGTGATGGTGCGAGGGAAAGAAGACGGTGGGGAGTTCTGATAAGTGATGGTGCGCAGAGCGAGAAGACGGTGGAGAGTTGTGTTGAGTGATGGTGCGAGGGCGAGAAGACGGTGGAAGACGGTGGAAGACGGTGGGGGAGTCCGAATTCCGCTGCACACTGCACGAGAAAAGCTCTAAGCGGTAAGCGGCAAAACCCAGCTCCCAGCTCCCCGCTCCCCGCCTACCCCCCTACCACCCTACCCCCTATCTTTCCCGATAACATCCCGTGAAACAGTACCTAGACCTCCTCCAACACGTCCTCGACCACGGGGTCGAGAAGAGCGACCGCACCGGTACCGGGACGTTGAGTGTGTTCGGCGCCCAGACGCGATTTGATCTGTCCGAAGGCTTCCCCCTCCTCACGACCAAGAAGCTCCACCTGCGCTCGATAATCCACGAACTGCTGTGGTTCCTTCAGGGAGGCACGAATACCAAGTATCTCAAGGACAACGGCGTAAGAATCTGGGATCAATGGGCGGACGAGAGCGGCGATCTAGGTCCCATCTATGGATACCAGTGGAGATCCTGGCCAGCGCCTGATGGCAGGCATATCGATCAGATAGCACAAGTAATCGACGGGATACGAAACGAGCCAAACTCGCGCCGCCTCATCGTAAGCGCGTGGAATGTGGCACAGATCCCGGAGATGGCACTTGCACCCTGCCATGCGCTGTTTCAGTTCTACGTTGCAAACGGAAAACTTTCATGCCAACTCTACCAACGTTCGGGAGATCTTTTCCTCGGACTGCCTTTCAACATAGCGTCGTACTCGCTGCTCATCATGATGATAGCACAGGTCACGAACCTCGAGCCGAGTGAGTTCATCCTCACCGTCGGTGACCTGCACATCTACAGCAACCACCTCGAGCAAGTAAAACTTCAGCTGACTCGTGGGCCGCGGCCGCAGCCCACTATGATGCTCAACCCTGAGATCGACGACATCCTTTCTTTCACGTACGACGATTTCACGTTGGAGAACTACGATCCACACCCCGGAATCAGAGCTCCCATCGCTGTATGACCGTAACGATCATCGCGGCAATTGCGGATAACGGCGTAATCGGTAGAGACAATGAGGTTCCCTGGCACCTACCGGCCGACCTCCAACGTTTCAAGGCACTGACGACGGGGCATGTCGTGGTAATGGGCCGAAAAACGTTCGACTCTATCGACCGACGTCCTCTCCCCAACAGACGATGTATTGTCGTCTCCCGTAACCCGGACTACTCGGCCGAAGGCGTTGAGACTGCAACGTCGGTTAACGAGGCCGTCGATCGCGCCGCCGGTGAGGATGTTTTCATCGCCGGAGGTCGTGCGATCTATGAGGAGGGATTGAAACTGGCTGACGAGATGCAGCTGACCCGAGTTCATGCGCAGGTCGATGGGGATATTAGTTTTCCCGTGTTTGCCACCGGAGACTGGGACCTAGTTCGCTCAGAGTCTCACGCCTCAGACGAAAAACACTCGTACTCGTTCACCTTTGAACACTACAAAAGGAGACCTTTATAAATGCTAAGATCCTCGGACCTCTTATTCTTAGCCGGGTTTATTTTCCCGGTCGGGGGCATAATCGCCCCCGCTGCTGCTGAGGCCCAGGTTCAGATAAATTCACGCGCGGCAGAGCTTACTATCACCGGACGCGTGCATACTCAGTTCAATACGACTTCGGTCAATGGAGAATGAGCCTCTGAGTTCCTGATGCGGCGGGTGAGGTTGACCGGAGAGTTGAAAATCAACGACTTCGTAAGCGGGAAAGTGCAGCCGGATTTCGGTCAGGGAACGATCTCTCTCAAGGACGCTTACGTCCGGCTCACTTTTAGTCCAGCGTTTAGAACTACCTTCGGTCAGTTCAAGCGCCCGTTTGATCTCTTTGAACTCACGAGTTCAACACAGATTCTGGTTGTGGAGCGCGCCGGCGACATCAGAGGCGTTGATGCGTGCGCAGGCGTGGGCGGCGTATGCTCTCTGAGCCGCTTGACGGAAAAATTGCAGTTCTCGGACCGGGATATCGGCGTACTCATTGACGGGTCCAACGCCACCGGTGCGTTTGAATACAGTGCGTCGTTAACCAACGGCACCGGGGAGAATGCGCCGGACGAAAATGGAGCAAAGTCATTTACGGGACGCGTGGGTTACGAGGTCACCGACAACGTGACGATCGGCGCCAATTTCGCATTGCACGACTATCCCGATCCGTTATTTGCTGCGAACGCCGAGTATGCGACGGCATTCGGCGCCGACATCGAGATCGGAGATTTTTCTGAAGGTCTTCACATACAGGCAGGTGTAGTTGCAGGCGACAACTGGCGTAACCTCATCGCCGGACAACCCTCTAACTTTCTAGCGGCTCAGGTTATCCTTGCGGACCGGTTCCCATTACGTAGCCCAGGGCGAGTCACAGCAGTGGAAGTCGTCATAAGGATAAGTTGGGGCGATCCCAATACGGATCTGTCGGGTGACGGGGGGAGCCTAACTACATCGGGAGTCGTCGTGCACTTCACCGGCCGCAACAAGCTGGGGATCAACCTAGAATTCTGGGATCCCTCCACCGGCTTGGGGGATCTGTCACTGAAAATTCAATCCTACCTGCATTTCTGAGAGAGCAGCGAAATTCTATCTATACAGCGACTTGACCCAGTCGGCGTCATCCTTCGACAACGGACTCGTCGCGGCGGCTGCCGCCTCCACCTGTTCCGGATTACGCTGGCCCACAAGCACACAAGAGTTTTTCGAATCCGCCAGTAAGCTACCTATCAGACCGTGCAGTACCGGCGCCGGGTGACCCTCGAATCGCTCCTCCAATTTCTCCTTGTTCGATGAGAGTTTCCGGAGAAGTTCCATGTCTCCGAAACCGGGAACGCGATTTCTCGTGTCCCCTTCCGGGAAGGCCTGAGGCGCACTGTACTTCCCAAGCAATAGCCCGTGATCCAGCGCAGAAAAGAAAACCGCTCCGACATCGTTCTCCTCTACCCAGTCTCTTAATCCAGACGTTGTATAACCGTCGTTAGCAACGTTCCGGCAGACCTGAATCACTTCGGGGTCGACACGCCCCACATGATCGAGAACTAGCTTACTGTTCCAATCAGATAATCCGATGAAGCGGATCTTCCCTTCGTCTTTGAACCTGCTGAATAGTTCCAATGCACCGTCCAAGTATTGAGCATCTTCACCGAAGTCACAGTGGTGCAGATAGTAGAGATCAATGACGTCGGTTTTCAGATTGCGAAGCGAGCGTTCGAGTTGTTTTCTAATCTGCTCTGGATGATAGAAGTGGCCGTACTCTCCTGGATCCCACCCGATCTTCGAGGCGAGGAAGATATCGCTACGCGGCACATCGCCCCACATCTCGCCAATTAAGCGCTCTGACTGCCCGCCGCCGTACGCATCGGCGGTATCCCAGTGATTGATGCCCAGCTCATGGGCTCTGATTAAGGCGCTCGTCGCAGCGGTGTCATCGTGTCCGCTCCATCCAACGTCCTGTTCGCCGACACGGTTCGGCCCGCCGTACGACCACGTGCCGAGGCTTACTGCTGATACCTCTGTGTTCGTGCGTCCAAGCCGAACTAAGTTCACATCCAACTTAGGCCTCACTCTGCGCGCTCCACACCCGCATGGGGTATTTGCGATAGGCAAACTACAACGACAAAGATGACAACGCGCATGAAATTCACCAGTACCATGGCTCCGGTAGCTCTGGCAATATCACATGGGCATTGACCGCGCAGTGTGGCCGGCGCCCGGGCCCAGCGATTTACACGGCGCTTCCAACCGGACACCTTGCTCCGGCGCAGATAGAGTGTTCGCAGAGACGGCAGACGTGACGGGCTTCTTCCTGACTGCCGGGAATTGCTCCGAGCATCTTCGTGAGCAGATCGCAAAGCGTATCGTGCTCTTGCCTGGTTAGCTCGTTAGTTACTCCCCCGATAGTTTCGTCGCGCGCATTCAGCAGCCGCTGAAAGGCGCTGGTACCAGACCTCGTGAGATTTAGCAGCACGGCGCGGCCATCTTCTCCTCCGTGCCGCCGGATCCAGCCCTTATCGTCCAGGCGATGGACCAGGCGAACCGCAGCAGAATGAGATAGGCCCAACACTTTCGCAAGTTGATCGATTGACTCGCTAGGCCGCGTACCGATCGACATGAGAGCGGGACTGACGTTCCCGCCAGCGCCAAGTTCGTGTTCCAGTGAGTCCTCAACGCGGTCGGCAAGGGCTAGTGCCAGTGCCCCGAGCAGATTATTGGTATAGCGCCTGTTCATACGGTTTCGTCCTCCTTCCGATCGGGGAGCAACACATCGTGATCGTGTCCAGCGAGCAACTTCGTATATCTGCTGCACAGCTCCGGCATCTTCGACATTCCGGGTTTGGATCGTTCGACGCCAAAGACCCGCTGTGGGAACTTCAGAGGTTCCTGCGCAGCCCAGATCTCGTCGTGTTCGCTCGTCGGCAGGATCGATGCGGGCTGACCTACGGCAACCCAGCCTATGGGAACTGTCGAGTCCGGCGGTAGTTCCGTCATCAGATGGACTATGCCGTTGATGCGAACAGTTGACCCAGTTCCAATTCGTGCGCCGTTAAACACCGTTGATCCCGTGGCGAGGAAGACGTTATCAGCAATGTCACAGCCCGTCAGGTGTGCGTGAGGACCGACCAGTACGTTGGACCCCACCGTCAGTGGGTGTCTCTTGACGCCACGGAGGACGGCGTGTTCCATGATTATGCACCGCTCCCCGACTATGACTGATCCGCTTTCCGCAGTTATTACGGCGCCGTGGAGCACCCGCGTTTCCCGGCCAATCCGAACGTCTCCCGACACGACAGCAGTTGCAGCGATAGTCGCGGTTGCATGAATATCGGGCCGGCGCCCGTCATGCTCAAATAACATTTGAATCTCGTCAGTCAGCGCTAAGCAATTGACATGTATGACGCATACATATATTCTAACGCTACGACCTATTTCTACAACCCCTGTTCCGGAACACATGTTTGAGCCGAAGAAACACTCAATACGGCCAGTAGAAATCTGCACATGAACCGGCGGGAGTTTCTTGCAGTCGGCGCTGGAGCCACCGTTGCAACCGATGCATCCCTGCTGCTGCGGAGCACTTCCGCTCCAAACAGCCGGCCAAATGATTGGCGCGCCTATTTCCCGCGACTCTCACTCGAACGTTATATAAACGCGGCGGGCGGTACACCGCTCGGCACGTTTGCGCAGGCCGGCCTGCAACGCTACATGGAGTTTCAACGAATCGGTCCGGGTGGCGGCCGCGAGGACTACGTGACTGAAATGCGTACCAATATTCGCGGTCTCTTCGGACAGTTCATCAGTGCGAACGCATCCGAGATCGCACTCGTCCACAGTACAAAGGCGGGCGAGCAGATCGTTATCGATGGACTCGACCCCAAGGGCAACGGCCGCAACATAGTAACCAACGACATGCACTTCTCAGGTTCGCTTCACAACCTCATCGGACTCAGACGTTCCGGAGCCGACGTACGCATCGTAACAGCCCGAAACTGGGACGTCTCCCTCGACGAAATGGCCGACGCGATCGACAGTCGAACCGCGTTGGTGGCGGTGACCCTCATTTCCAACATCAATGGTAGAGTCGAACCCCTGAGAGAGCTGGCCGAGATCGCCCACTCTCACGGAGCGTTGGTTTACGCCGACATCATACAGGCTGCGGGAGTGGTTCCGATCAACGTTCGCGAGCTAGGAATTGATTTCGCGGCGTGCAACGGATACAAGTGGCTGTGCGGAGTCCACGGCGCCGGTTTCCTGTTCGTGCGAGAAGAACTTCAGGGTAGCGCGTTGCCCGATCGTCTCTTTCCCGGACATGTGCGATACAATTACTCTCCATGGATCCGCGAGGCAGATCCCCGAGAAGAGGCACTTATATACACCGCCCGTACCGACGCAAGCCGCTACGAGCCGGGGCATGTGAGCTATCTCGGATACT
>JACZUR010000127.1 GCA_022573095.1 Gemmatimonadota bacterium
TCTGGCGCGTCGGGTCGGATAGTGTAGATCTCGGGATTACCATCCCGATCGGAGGAGAACACGATCCGCGTCCCATCGGGCGACCAGTCGGGGCTGTAGTAGACGACCTGGTTCCCCTGCGGAGCGCTATCTGTAGAGGCTTGGCTCGACGTTGCGGCGCGGTCTTCCTGTAAACAGGCCGTCACCGGAAAACACAACAGCCCAAGGGCTGCGAACACGTTCAGCCGCAATGCGGCGAGACGCACAAGGAGAGAAGTTCTGACGACAGCCATTTGTTCCTCCACTGGTTGCCAATTATTCGTGACTCTTCAGGACACCTGTGGCATCCAGCATAGTTACACCGTGAGCGAAAGTTGGTGCCAGGCCCAAGCGCTTCTGGCATCACCATACGGTTTTGTTCGTGCAGCGTGCAGCGGAATTCGGACTCCCCCACCGTCTTCCACCGTCTTCCACCGTCCTCTACCGTCTTCTTTCTTACCACACCCTTTTCAGCACAACTCCCCACCGTCTTCTCGCCCTCGATACTCACTCTGCCTTACTCACCACCGTCTCTTTTCCCCTCGCACCGTCACTCAGCTCAACTCTCCACCGTCTTTCTCACCGCCTCCCTCACCACCTTCGTACTCCGATCTCGTCACCGCATAGATGACGATGTCCTCGAACGAATTCCATTTCTCGACGTGCTGAAGCAATGTCCCCTCGCGCAGCATCCCGATCTTTTCCAGCACGCGCCCCGACGGAGGATTGGCGGCGAAGTGCCCCGCAAAAACACGGTTCAACTTCAGGTCGCGAAAGGCGTACTGCAGCACCGCGCCGGCTGCTTCGGTAGCATACCCGCTGCCCCAATGCGGCCTCCCGATCCAATAGCCCAACTCGGCGCGACTGTGCTCGAGTTCGAGCTGGAGACCCGCAGCGCCCAGGAACTCACCCGTTTCAATCAACGCGACAGCGAATACCACCGACTTGTGAGCCTCCAGCTCGGCCGCCCTCTTCCCAATGAAGTCCTCGGCGTACTCCCGGGTGTATGGATGCGGAATGTTCAGAGTCGTGGCAGCAATGACGCGCTCACCCGCCAACCGCACCAGATCGTCAGCATCGGTTATTGCAAAGGCGCGAAGCCGCAATCGTTCCGTCGTCAGTTCGGGATAGGACATAAGGGCTGTAAGCTGTAATGCTCCCCGTTGTAAGAGGGTTGGAGGGCTAGAGGGTCGGAGGGCTGAAGGTTCAGCGATCACGGTTCCCCATTCCCGATTCCCGATTCCCACTCCCCACTCCCGGCTCCCCACTCCCTACTCCTCGTTCACTCCTCCCGCCACGCTGTTGATTATAAGGAATACGGTTTCTCTTGTCGAACGGGATTGCGTCTCACCTCGGACGCGAATAGGTTGCGGTCGTTGGCAGAGCAATTCGTGCTCGGCCCACGAAGTGGCAGTCTAACGAAGGATCGAGATGTTTGCTCCAGGTTCAGGTGGAATCCGCAACATATTCAGCCCGTTCATCCGAGAGTGCTTCGAGCACCTGCGTGTTCGCAAAAGCTTTCCGGAGGGGGGCGTGAAACCTGGCGACGACTGTTTCCCGGGCAAAGATTCGCCTCGAAACAAACGCGACCCGCGCGACTCGAGACCGACCAAGCCCCGAAAGCTGAAGGAGCTCTAGGAAGCTGTAAGCTGTAGGCGGTCAGCCTGTCAGCCGGTCAGCGATTACGATTCCCGGTTCCCGATTCCCGCTCCCTCCTCCCCGCTCCCTGCTCCCTGCTCCCTGCCGGTGGCTCAATCCACGGTTCGCAGTGTACGACTATATTTGAAAATTCGGCTATTGGCGGCCATTGACAGCGCTCGGCGTGGCGGGTGCAGAACAGTTCCAACCGGGGGAAGTATGAAAAGTAGTATAGCCAGTTCATTGGGCCTCTCGGCCTTTGTGTTTCTCACCCTGCCTTTGAGCGCACAGACCTATCTCACTAGTCCCGCCGAACCACTGCAACTAGCAGGCTTTGGAGCCTCGGTCGCGGTGGCTGGGCAGGAGATCTTTGTCGGGGAATCTCGGAACTCCTATAAGCCGGGCGTCGTCTATGTCTACCGCACACATAGCGGCGAGTGGGGAGAGCACGCCCAGCTGACCGCGGCTGACGCGGTCAACGGCGACGGTTTCGGCAGATCGATGGCGATCAGCGGCAACGTGATGATCGTTGGCGCATCGACTCCCGCTGACGATCCCGGCGGTGCGGTTTATGTCTTTGAGAAGAACGAAGACTCCGGCGAATGGCACCAGGCTGCGCGCCTGACGGGAAGCGATATCGAGGACGGCGACGGGTTCGGCGTCGCGGTTGCGACCAACGGCAGCTACGCAATAGTCGGAGCCTATTCTCAGGACTCTACGGGTGCGGCGTACGTTTTTGCCCGGGCGGCCAACGGCAGCTGGACCGAACAGGCCAAGCTCCTTCCCGAAGACGTCGCAACCGGTGACCGCTTCGGTGTGACTATATCAATGAAGGGTGGCCACGCCATGATCGCGGCTACCCGTCAGGACAGTGCGCGCGGGTCTGTTTACGTCTTTGGACTCGACGAAGAATCGGGTGCATGGCAGGAACAGAGCAAACTAGACCCAGCGGATCTGGAGCCCGACGACAGGTTCGGGTCCACGATACTCCTGGAAGACGGTTTCGCTCTCATCGGCTCCGGCCGGCCCAACAATCGGGCTGGATCGGTTCACAGTTTCGAACTCGACGGCGAATCGGGTGAGTGGACGGAGAGTACCACGCTCGTTCCGTTTGACGCCTCCGCCAATCTGCGATTCGGAACATCGGTTGCCCTGGGCGGCAACGACGTGTTGGTGGGTGCACCTGGCGCATCGGGTCGCACGGGAACGATCTACATAATGACCTGGGATCCGGAAGCCGGCTACACCAGCGCGGTGAAACTGATGTCCGCAAGCGCGAGCGGAGGTGATTTCTTTGCAGGACAGCTGGCGGCCGACGGCGACCTCGCAGTGGCGGCTCTCAACGGCGCCGACTTCGGCGCGGGTAAAGCTGCTGTGCTGGAGCGCAATTCAACCACCGGTATGTGGGCAGAAGTAGCCGTACTCATGAGCGAGGAGGAGAGTCTCGATCCCATCGCCGGAGGGCGGATCGATTGCGAAGACGGATGGGCTGCGCAGTTCGAGTGCAGTGATGTCAACCTCGTGTCCTTCATACCTGTCAGCGAACTCGGCGGCGGTCGCGGTGTTTTCCTCAACGACCTCTGGGGTTGGACGGACCCGGACACGGGGAAAGAGTATGCCATCGTGGGCCGCGCAGACGGCACTTCGTTCGTGGACCTCAGTGATCCCTTGAATCCCGTCTACATCGGTAACCTTCCCAGGACCGCAGGCGCCAACGCGAGTGCATGGCGTGACATGAAGGTCTACGCCAATCACGCTTACATCACCTCCGACCGAGCCGGCGATCACGGCATTCAGGTGTTCGACCTCACGCAGTTACGTGGCCTGACCTCGCCGGTAACGTTTGAAGAGACTGCCCGCTACGACCTGGTCAGCAGCGCCCACAACATCGTCATCAACGAGGAGACGGGATACGCCTATGCCGTTGGCATCAGCGCCGGTGGTGAGACCTGTGGCGGCGGACTCCACATGATCAGCCTCGAGAACCCGTCCGCGCCAACCTTTGCGGGCTGTTTCTCCGACCCGCAGACAGGACGAGCGAGCACAGGCTACAGTCACGACGCCCAGTGCGTCATCTACCGCGGCCCTGACGCCGAACACTCTGGTAGAGAGATCTGTTTCAGCGCCAACGAGACGGCGCTGAGCGTCGCCGACGTAACGGACAAGGACAACCCGGTTGCGCTTGCGCGAGCCACCTACCCCAACGTCGGTTACACGCACCAGGGATGGATAACCGAAGACCACCGATACTTCTTCAGCAACGACGAACTCGACGAACTGCAGGGTAACGCTGAGTCGACCAGAACACTCGTGTGGGATATCGAGGATCTCGACGATCCCATTTTGGTAAGAGAGTTCTGGGGAGAGACGCCGGCGATCGACCATAACCTCTACGTGAGGGGTGATCTGCTATACCAATCGAACTACAAGGCCGGACTTCGTATACTCGATATCAGTGATCCGGAAAACCCGAGAGAAGTGGCCTATTTCGACACCCGGCCCGTCGGCGACAATTCACCGGGCTTCAGCGGCTCGTGGAGTAACTACCCGTTCTTTGAAAGCGGAATGATAATCGTATCGAGCATGAACGAGGGACTCTTCATCCTGCAAAAGAGCCCAGAACTGGTACCGTAACCAGTGAATCGCAGCTCCGTAGTATTCGGGCTCTTGGCGGCTCCCCTCCTGGGCGGGGTGGGAGGGGGGGCCGCGTTCGCTACATATAGCATCGATCGGACGCGATCAGCGAGTGACCCCGTCCAGGTCGAGCCTGACTACGCACGAGTGCAGGTGATACTCGATCGCGGCTGCACCGGCTGCCACGCGGGCGCTGACGCGGCGGCCGGCCTGCGGCTCGATTCCTGGGACAACATCATAGCGGGCTCCCGGCATGGGGAAGCGATCATCCCATTTGATTCGGACAACAGCCTGGCCATCGAGTTGTTGACCAAATTAAACGGCGGACCCCATCCAGCAGAGCTTGGTGCAAATCCAATCGTCGCCGATGACGTTCTCGCGCTGCGGATGTGGATTGACGCAGGCGCAAGGAACGCGGACGGCGTTGCGCCCTACGCCGACGCCACGCAGCTGCTCTATGTTGCAAACCAGAACTCGGCGATGGTTTCGATCATCGATATGGAAGCTGACGTCGTCGTTCGCACCGTCGATCTGCAGGAACTCGGATTCCCACCCGATGCCAAGCCACACCATGTCGCCGTCGAGCCCGACGGATCGCACTGGTATGTATCGCTCATCGCGGCGAACCGGGTTCTGAAATTCAACCGCGCTAACGAGCTTGTCGGTCAGGTGGAGTTCGAGCGGCCCGGCATGCTTGCACTGCATCCGACCGAGGACTTCCTCTACGTGGGCCGGTCGATGGCGGCGGTCAATCCGCCGCAGCGGATAGGCATCATCAGCCGGTCGGACATGGAAATCGACGAGATAGACGTCTTCTTCCCCCGGCCGCACTCAATGGCTCTTCACCCCAACGGCGAGTATCTGTACACGTCGAGTTTGGCTGTGAACCAGATCGCAGCGATCGAACTCGCAAGCGACGAGCTGGAGTTGTCCACGCTGGATGGGCCGCCTCATGTTTTCGTCCAGTTCGCCATATCGCCGGATGGAAATACCATGGTCGCCGCCGCGCAACTTACCGCCAAACTTCTCGTGTTCGACATCACTAACCCGATGTCACCGGAACTGGAAGACATTATCGACGTCAACGCTGCGCCTTGGCATCCGACCTACTCGCCCGACGGACATTTTGTCTACTTCGGCAACCTCGGGGACAACACCATTACGGTCGTGGACATGGCGGTACGCCGCCCGGCCGGTTTAATCACCGGTAACGGTGTCGCCGAGCCGCACGGCAGTGCCTTGTCGCCGGACGGAAGCCGGCTCTATGTATCCAACCGCAATGTGAGGGGGGCGTACACGCCTCGATACGACCTCGGCGACAACGCCAACTCAGGGACGGTCATAGTCATCAATACAGAGACGCACGCGATTGAGAAGGTCATCGAGGTGGAGGGATACGCCGCTGGCGTTGGGACGCGGACACGAAACTAACCACTTTCACAGACAGGTAATCGTTCCAGATGAGACAGCCGCTAGCTAAGCTCGTGCTGTTGGCGACGTCGGTTGCCGCATGCGCCGGACGCGGGTCTACTGCGTCATCGAGTCCTTCAGCTAGTATTTATCCGCCGGACTACAGTCGAGTCGTCTACGGAATAGAAGTGCGCGATACCGCGGGAGCGCTGTTTACTCACCCGTTCTTGGGCGGCTTCAACGTTCCTCGGGCCCAGTTGATCGATATCGACGGTGATGGAGACCTGGATCTCTTCCTCCAGGAGGCATCCGACCGGCTCAAGTTCTTTGAGAATGTGGGTACGCCCCAGGCGGCACACTTCCTATGGCGTACCGACGCTTACGACAACCTCCAGGTCGGTGAGTGGTATCGCTTCGTTGATCTCGACGGCGACGGTGACTATGACCTTCTCTCTGAGGAGCCATTCAGTCACATCCGTTACTACCGCAACGACGGTTCAGTAACTCAGTCGAGATTTACACTGGCTGTCGATACGCTTAAAGATGTTGACGGCGTTCCGATCTTTTCGGACCGACAGAATATTCCCAACGTCACGGACATCGACTGCGATGAACTACCCGATCTGTTTATCGGACGGTTGGTCGGGACTGTTACGCGCTATGAGTCGGTGGGCGTGGACGATAACGGAGTGCCCCGCTTTCGGCACGTCGAGGATGATTTCGAAGACATCGAGATCATTGCGCAGTTCGGAAGCCGGCACGGCGCAAACACGATGGCGTTCAGCGATATCGACGGCGACGGAGATCAAGACTTTTTCTGGGGTGATTTCTTCGAACCAGGACTCCTTTTCATCGAAAATACCGGATCGTGTTCGCGTCCCATCCTGCGGAACGAGCCCACAGCCTTCCCTCTTTCGGCACCCCTTAGCACAAGTGGTTACAACGCGCCCACCTTCGGTGACATTGACGGAGACGGCGATCTCGACCTCTTCGTAGGAGTGCTGGGTGGCGCGTACAATCCCAACAGAACGTCCGCGGACAATTTCTATTTCCTGGAGCAGACGGCGCCGGGCACTTTCGAAGAGAGATCGCGCCGGTTCCTAAACGGAGTGGATG
>JACZUR010000128.1 GCA_022573095.1 Gemmatimonadota bacterium
AGGTTTGTCGGTGTACTGCAGCAGTTGTTCGACTGCGTCCAGGATGCCGGACGGACCAACGGAGCAGTTGAGACCGATTACATCCGCGTCCCATTCGGTCAATCTTTCGGCGATAGTGGACAGGTCAGTTCCGTACCCCGTTTTGAGATCCTCACCGATCGTCATCTGTGCAATGAGGGGAAGATCACAGATGGCCCTGATCGCCTCGATCGCTTCGCGAATTTCCGATAGATCGCTGAACGTTTCGAGAACGAAACCATCAACGCCGCCCTCGAGCAATGCTTGTGCCTGCTCGCGAAAGTAAGCGCGAGCTTCTTCACGGGCAGTGGGTCCGAAAGGTTCTATACGAATTCCCAACGGTCCTATAGCTCCAACGATGCTTGCCGACCCGTCAGCAGCTTCCACGGCCAGCTCCGCAGCCGCGCGATTTATCTGAGCAGTCTGGTCCTCCAAACCAAAGGCTTTCAACTTTACTGCGTTGGCTCCGAACGTGTTCGTCTCCAAGATCTCGGCTCCGGCCCTGGCGTATTCGGAGTGTACATCTTTGACGAGACGGGGTTTGTTGAGGTTCAATTGGTCATAGCAGATGTTTACGAAGACCCCTTTGTTGTAAAGCATCGTACCCATCGCTCCGTCAGCGACGTGTACACGCTTGTCTTCAATCAGATCTCGCAATCTTGCGGCCATAGTAACTCTCTCGACGGTTGCTAGCGCTGGTCGCGCTCTACCTTGGTGAGAGAGGGAACAGCAAAAAAGCCACGTCGCTAAAGCTCCGAGGCCGGGTTTTTAGCGATTGTTTAGCGTGGCTGCAATATCCTCAAATCACCACGAGCAGTTGTCACCGTCAAATCTAAGGTGGATCGAAGCGCGTGCAAGGGCCGGCCGTGTTTTCCCGAAGGTGGAAGGGTTGTTGGTTACGAGGAGCAAAAATTGAGGTTCGGCAGCGAGACTTAGACGTTGGAGTTACCACGAGTAAACTCGTGGCTCCCGAGCCATCGCTCGTCTCAACTCGCGATGCTCGGAGGCGTGCCACTCGCAAGCTCGCGGACACGATCGGCCCTGCCGCTAAAGCGGCACCCGTTGCGTTGAATTTGATCAGTGGAGCTGCGTAATTGTCCCTATCGTTGAAGTATGAAACAAACATTCTATAGTTCACATTGTGTGGACCACTCGTTAGGATAGGCCCCCGAGCTTCTCGATAAGTTCCCTCTGGTCGACACCTTCGATGGAAACTCGCTTGCGTCTAGACGTGTGACCCGAAACTATGGCAACGGCTGACTTCGGTACTCCCAATTGAGCAGCGAGGTACTTGGTAAGTTCGCGATTGGCAGCACCGTCAACGGGCGGCGCCTTTACACGAATCTTGATTGCATCCCCGTAAAGACCACCGAACTCAGTTCTACCGGCCTTCGGCTGGACATAGACGTTTATGACAGTCAAAGAATCCTCATGAGCCAACTCAGGATGAGTTGCAGTGCAAACCACGCAACGATTGGCGTGATGTCTATCATCCCGATCGGAGGAATGATCTTGCGCAGTGGTTCAACAATCCAATCGGTGAGAAGGTAGAAAAGTTTCATCCAGCGATTGTAGCGGCCGACTCCAAACCACGATCCGATCACCCGAACAACCAGCGAAATGATGACGGCCTGGCCCGCGTAGTAGACGAGTACCCTGACGACTCCCTGGGGCCCCCGGTCGCCGGCCAGCGCAACGGCTCGAAGTTGGGTCGCCATCCAATCAGCCAAGGAAAGAAAAACGATTCCGCCGGCGAGGGTCCCGCCCAGCAACCACCACTCGGCGTTCTGTGGGTTTCCGCCACGTCGATGTATCCAGCGTTCAATCGGTCGCAGAAAGGGGTCGGTGATCATACGGATGGTCTTTGCGCCGTGACTGAGCGGTTTGATGCGCCGGCTTCTCACTAACCAGGACCCGCACACCACGAACGCGCTCCATGCGAAAATGCCGAACACGACGTAGCGAAGGATGTTTAGCGCCACATCACCTCTGCTTTCCGGCTGCATTCAGACACGACATCATGCGAGAGCCTCGGTAACGAGGCGCAGCTGCTCCGCTGTGTGTGCAGCAGGATAGCCTTCTGCGGGACTTGAGCGCTCGGGACGCGACAGATATTGGACGCGGGTACCTGTGGGTGCCAGGCGTTCAAGTTTGGGGACGACCCATTTCCTGGCTCCCATGTTTTCGGGTTCTTCCTGTAACCAGATCAGTTCACTCAGATTTGCGTATCCTTCAATCACCTTAGCCACCCGATTTTCAGGAAACGGATACAGCAACTCGATTCTTGCTATTCCCACGTGCGCTGCCTTCTCGCGCTCACCCGAGTTGATGAGATCGTAATAGATCTTGCCCGAACAGAACACCAGCTTAGTTACGTCCTGTGGAGCGCCCGTCTCTGACTCGTCATCGATGACTTCATGAAAGCATCCTTGGGAGAGTTCGCTCATGCTTGATGCGGCCCGCGGCAATCGCAGCAAGCTTTTTGGTGTCATCAGAATAAGCGGTCTGATCTCCTGCGATTTTGCCTGACGTCGTAGCAGATGAAAGTACTGTGCTGGAGTAGAACAGTTTGCCACTCTGATATTACCCTCAGCCGCGAGAGCTAGATATCGTTCAATTCGCGCGCTTGAGTGTTCGGGGCCCTGTCCTTCATAGCCATGGGGAAGAAGGAGCGTCAGCCGGGTCGTTTGACCCCATTTCGCAAGACCGGCGATGATGAACTGGTCGATTATTACCTCTGCAGCGTTGGCGAAGTCACCAAACTGAGCCTCCCAGACTACTAGGACTTCCGGAGTCGCGACACTGTACCCGTACTCGAAACCCAGAACTGCATATTCGGACAGTGGGCTGTTGTGTATCTCGAATGTGGCACGACTGTCGGGTAAGTGCTGAAGCGGAACGTACTCTTCCCCCGTTGCGAAATCGCACAGGATCGTGTGCCTATGACTAAAGGTGCCGCGGCCGACATCCTGCCCTGTTAACCGTATCGGTACGCCCTCTTGCAGAAGTGTCCCAAACGCCAATGATTCGGCGTGACCCCAGTCGATTGTTCGCTGACCGTCGAATGCGTCCGCACGTTTCTTAAGTTGTCTGTCAAGTTTCGGGTTTACCGTAAAACTCTCGGGAGGTGTTAGCAGCGCTTCATTGACCGTCCGAAGAATCTCTTCGGCAACCCCGGTTTCGGGTTCAGACACAGCTCTTATCGACGCGGAAACTCGATCCGGTTCTTCTCCTTCATCCGCCGCCTTTGCCTCTTTCTTGAGAGCTTCCTGTGTTGCCGCCAGTAGTTCATATTGTTTCTTCACTTTTCGGTCGACTTCATCTTGTTCGATAATGCCGTCCGAAACGAGCTTTGCGGCATAGAGCTCGCGTACTGTGGGGTGGCTGTCAATCACCTGGTACATTTGTGGCTGAGTAAAACGAGGCTCGTCGCCCTCATTGTGTCCGTGTCGTCTGTAACCGACCAGGTCGATAACGCACCCGACTTTGAACCGCACGCGGTACATCATTGCTAGACGAACCGCTGCGATGCACATTTCGGGGTCGTCCGCGTTTACATGAATAATGGGAACGTCAAATCCCAAAGCGAGTGAACTCGCGTTGTCGGTTGAGCGAGCATCCACCGGATTTGTAGTAAAACCGATTTGGTTGTTTGCGATGACGTGAAGTGTTCCGCCCGTGCTGTATCCGCTGAGTCGCGACAGGTTAAAAGTCTCTGCAACTACGCCCTGCGCGGCAAACGCGGCGTCTCCGTGAATTAGAATTGCAAGAACTTTGGAGGTGTCATGCGTGAGAGTCGATCCGTCACGCTGAGTCTGAATGGCTCGGACGCGCCCCTGCACGACAGGATCGACGGCTTCAAGATGACTCGGGTTTGGCAACAACGTGATGTCGATATCAGCGCCGGAAGAGGTTGTTAGTTTTCCACGTGATCCGTGATGGTATTTGACATCACCTGTGCCGCCTGCCGGCGCCAAGGTCTCCTCGACGTGTTTTCCGCCCTCGAACTCTGCTAGCAGCGTCTCATACGAAACACCCACTATATGAGTCAGGATATTCAAACGGCCCCGATGCGCCATGCCAAGAACCACTTCTCCAGCGCCTTGCGAGGCGGCTATGTCGGAAGCATGCCTGATCATCGGTACAAGAGAGTCCAGCCCCTCGATGCCGAATCGTTTATGTCCCAGATAGCTTCGATGAAGGAAGCGCTCGAGTCCGTCTACTCTAGTGAGGTCGTCCAGTAGGAGCTTTCTATCTGCTGTAGACAGCGGAGTGCAATGCTCACCGGATTCGATCACCTTCCGCAGCCACACTCGCTCCTCGTGGTTGTCTATGTGCTCGATCTCGTACGCGATTGTTCCACAGTAGGTTTTCCGAAGGTTGGGAAAAGCTTCGTGTAGCGTTTCGCCCTGGACATAGATGCGAAGGACTTTCGATGGTATCGCTTTCATTATGTCGGGGGTGAGTCCGAGTTTGGTGGGATCGAGAGCTGGATCGCCCGGCGGTTTGCTGCCTAGCGGATCCAGCTGCGCGGCCCGGTGTCCGTGCGTTCGATGCGCCTTAACCAGCGACATGGCAGCTGCTACATGGAAGAGCATGGAAGAGGGTTCGGGAGTTTGAGGGATGGAGGGTTGGGGGGACGGCATGTCGGCCGGTCTCTCGGCCGTCACTGGGATCAGGGAGTTCACGTCAATGTTGAACGCAGTTGCAATCTCCCCGTAGAAATCCCTCTCTCCTTGGAGCAGTTTGTCGACGGTCTGTAGAAACTGACCGGATTCAGCTCCCTGAATTATGCGGTGATCGTACGTGCTCGTTACCGTCATCGAGCGTCGTTCACCAATGCTTTGAATCGCCCCGGTCGCGATTATGGAACCCTGGCCTTTCATAAGACGAGGCACCGATGCCACCGTCCCGATAGTACCCGGATTGGTGAGCGTAATGGTTGATCCCGCGTACGCATCCGGAAGAAGCTTGCCGGTTCTTGCCCCATCGACCAATCTGTCGTAGTCGGCGTGAAACTCGGCAAAGGTGAGAGTGTTCGCATTCTTGATCACGGGAACCATCAGGCCGCGCGTGCCGTCTCTGCGCTCCACATCGACCGCGAGTCCCAGGTTAGTAGATCCCGGGTCAAGACGGTGTGGTTCTCCCTCTATATCGGTGACGGCGTATACCATCGATGGGAACTCGTCACACGCCTTCACGATCGCCCAGCCGATAATGTGTGTAAACGAAAGCTTGAGCCCGCGTTCCTTCAGCTGTTGGTTAATGTCGCTTCGGATCTTCCATAGGTAGGAGGCGTCGATGTCGCGAAAGGAGGTGGCAGTCGGCACATCGAGACTTGCCTCCATGTTCTTCAGCAGACGCAGCTGAGGTCCCTTGATCGGCTGACTCGATCCAACGGTCTCGACATTACCAGTCTGGGCTGTCTTGTTTTCGCCAGCCACCGATCCATCACCGTTCGGCTTGAAGGTGTGCAACGGCTCTTCACCAACGACTCCGCTCTCAAACAACCGGCGCCACTCTACCGCGACCGAAGACGGATCCCGTAAAAACTCTTCATAGAGAGCTTGAGCGAATCCAGAGTTTACCGTCTCGAATATGTTTTCGAACAAGAGCGGCCTTGCAAGAGGGTTGGAGAGATGGAGGGTTTGAGGGCGAGGGGGGTGGAAATATGCGCCGGCCCGGGCCCGACATCGCTCACTTTGACTGTTTGGTGAAGATACCAATGGCCGGGGGCGAAGTCGAGTTGGGGGAGAACGATTGAACGATTGAACGATGGGGTCATCAATCAGGCGGGTCAGCGATTACGATTCGCTATTCCCTTATTCCCGATTCCCCACTCCCAGCTCCCCTGCGGGCCGCACGAGCAAATCATTTTCGAATAACCAACCCACTGACCCGATCCCCCCTCCCCCCCTGCGACCCTTTTCTCTCCTGATACATCTCTTAGCTCAGAACGAAATCAACGAGCGAAATCCGGAGGAAAAAATGCGCCGCCCTGTAACTTCTTTGTTAATGGTCCTATTCGGGCTGGTTCTGAGTACTGTCACTACCCGCGCTCAGGTTAGTGAACGCCGCTTAACTTCCGACGCTGAGTTCCCCGAAGGCTTTAGTCTCGTCGCGGGACTCCGAGAGATGCCTGATGGCCGACTGATGATCTCGGATGCCATAGGACAAATATTGATGTTTGCCGATATGGACTCGGGTGAGATGGAGATCATCGGGCGCGAAGGCCGGGGCCCCCAAGAATATCGAACACCAGATGCGCGCTTCCCACTTCCGGGAGACTCAACCCTTTTCGTGGACCTCGGCAACGGTAGACTCACCGTCCTTGGACCGAACGGTGGGTTTGGCGAAACGAGACCCATTGCCCGAGATATCAGAGGACAGCTGGTGGCTATACTGCCAAGGGGTGTGGATGCACAGGGCCGAGTCTACTTCCAGCCGTTCGCCTTTGGGGGAGGGAGGCCCGGCGCGGGTCTTCCCGATTCAGCAATGATCGCTCGCTGGGATCGGAGGACGGATGTCATTGATACACTAGGAGCAGTGAAACTTGAAGAACGCATCTTCGAGAGGTCCGGGTCAGCGAACAATCAAAGTGTTCGGCTTCGACAGGTACCGATGTCTTCGCAGGACGCATGGAACGTGGCTCCGAACGGAAGAGTCGTGGTGGCCCGGTCGCCGGAATACTACGTCGAATGGATTGGAGACGGCGCACATCAGCGAGGCTCCACCGTCGACTTCGGTCCTGTTCGAGTA
>JACZUR010000129.1 GCA_022573095.1 Gemmatimonadota bacterium
CGACCAGGCTATAAGCCAGGAATCGTGACCCCTCAGGGATTAGATTAACGTTAGCGCTGTCTCCCGGAGCGTACGACCTGTGGTGATAGAGTTGGGCTGCCGTAAGTCGTGCACCAACGGGGGAAAACTTCAGCTCGTACAGATCCGACGTGACCACGACCGGCTCCATTCTGTCTCCTACGGCCGAGTCACCTCCAGTTAGCTCAAACTCTGCGGGAGGGCGAACAAGACTTGGAACCTCCCGCGGTGCAACAGAATCCGGGGAGATGGCGACTCCGGGGACCGCCCGGGCCGTATCTGCAATACCTCGGCCGGTGTCTCTTCTCGGAGGCGGAGGGGACAAGATCGACGGAATAATGGCGACACCGATCATTAGGATGATCGCCAGGACGGTTCTACGATCCATCTGAGAGCGTGCTAAGGAACCGGATCGCGCCCACCGCGAGAGAACGGGTTGCACCGGACTATGCGCGTCACTCCCAGCCAGGTTCCCCTGAGGGCTCCGTACCGCCGCAACGCCTGCACAGTGTACGTGGAGCACGTCGGTTCGTAGCGACATGGTGAGGGCAGCGGCGACGCCAGAACTTGATAGGACCTCACGAGACCGATCATTACCAAACGAGGTAAACTGGTTAGCGTTCGAATGAGGTGAACCACAATTCCAGTTCCTGGGACAGAGTGCTCCATCTGGTCGCGTAGGCTTTTTTGCTACAGCGTATTACCAGATCTACAGGTGGTAAGTTGGGAAGAACTCGGCGTCTCAGAATTTCTCTTAACCTGCGTCTCATCTTGTTGCGCTTAACCGCGGTTGCTCCGTAGCGCGGAATCACGAGCCCAAGGCGGGGATGGCCCTGGTTATTGGGTTTCCAGAAAAGGGTTAGCGGCCCCACAGCGCTACGGCTGCCTTGGTTCAAGACCTCCCCAATTTCCCAACCTCTTGTTAACCGCCAAGTTCGGGGCAAGCCCTCAGACGTCAGCTTCCCCCATGTTTTGACGGTATTCGTACCGTCAATCTTTTACGACCCTTCTTCCGTCGTCGATTGATCACGGCACGGCCCCAGCGCGTACTCATCCTGGCGCGAAAACCATGTCTATTGACTCTCCGCCGATTGCGCGGGCGGTATGTGGGTCTCATCTCTGTTTCCTGTTTAACTTTACGCTCTGGGCGGGGTAAGCTACCCGCAAAACAGCCCTGAGGTCAAGGTTGACTTTTCCACACCGCGGTAATAAGATCGTGCGCCCTTTCGTACCTTGAGCAACCTCTTGAGCATAGATGTCAGCTAACCTTTCAGCCAGCGAGGCATGGTCCCGCCTCGTATCTGAAGCCCAAAAAGAACTACCCGAAGCCACGGTTCGAACGTGGCTCGAACCGGCAAAACCTATCTCCCTCGAAGATGGGCAGCTCATCTTGGGCGCGCCCGATCAGTTCGCAGTCGAATGGAACACTTCCAAACACACCGCTATTCTGACGCGCATCGCTGCCGATGTGCTCCATACAGAGCTCGAGATCGTTTTTCAAGTCCAGGAAGAAAGAACTCAGCGGTCCCAAATGGACCTCTGGGTACCGACGGCAAGTTCCGATAAGAGAACCAAAGTCAGGCTGGGCCGCCCGCTAAACGATCGCTACACCTTCAAGACGTTCGTAATTGGGAAATCGAACGAGCTTGCCGCCGCGGCTGCGCATGCGGTCGCCGAGGTGCCCGGAAAGACTTACAATCCGCTCTTCATCTACGGGGCGACAGGCCTTGGAAAAACCCACCTGATGCAGGCGGTGGCCCACGCTCTATCGGAACGGAACTCGGGAGCCCGAGTGATGTACATGGGCGCCGAGCAGTTTATCAATGAGGTGATAGAGAGCATTCACGGTCGGAAGATGCAGGAGTTCCGGAAGCGGTACAGGTCGGACATAGAGATATTTCTAGTGGACGACGTTCATTTCCTAGAGGGCAAGGAGATGACCCAGGAGGAATTCTTCCATACCTTCAACGCTCTCCACGAGGCTGGCAAGCAGATTGTCCTCACGTCAGACCGGCCCCCAAAAGAGATCCCCGGACTCGAGGCTCGGTTGGTTAGCCGATTCGAGTGGGGTATGGTTGCCGACATCGGGCAACCGGACCTGGAGCTCCGCATAGCCATTCTCCGCAAAAAAGCTGAGCAGGACAACCTGGAACTAACAATCCCAGACGATGTCTTGCGGTTTATTGCTGAACACATCCGTAGCTCTGTGAGGGAACTAGAGGGATGTATCATCAAACTGCTCCTGTTCGCGTCGCTCAAGCATCGCGAAGTAACGATTGAACTCGCCAGAGAGGCACTCAGTGACAAGATCAGGCAGGGGACTGAACAGTCATCTGGGGCTCCAGCGGCCACTCCCAGCGTGGATCGGGTACAGGAAGTCGTAGCGCGCCGCTGGGGGGTTACACCTGAAGGGCTACGCTCCAAGGCCAGGACAAAAACGCTTACGATACCGAGGCAAGTTGCGATGTTCCTAGCGAGAGATTTGCTGGGAATGCAACTGGTTCAAATTGGACAGGCTTTCGGCGGCCGCGACCACTCTACCGTCATCCACAGTGTGGGCAAAGTAGCCAAGAATATGAAGTACGACCATCAGTTTAAGGAGAGAGTCAATCTCGCAAGGAGAGAGTTATCCGCACCCTAGGGAAACATTGTCGACCCTCACTGTTGGCAGATGGGGAATTCTGGCTGGAACCTTATGACTGTCCACAGTCTCTAAACAGTTTGTACAGACAGCTAACACCGGTGCGACTCGCTAGCTGTGTTGAGAAGAACGAGTTATGAAGTTTCTTAAGATTTCAAGAAACCCTACTAATACTACTAAATAAATGTATGTGTAGGAGTATTAGTTATTAATGCGCTTTTGCACCGAGAGTTGTTGATATGAAGTTTACAATCAGTCGAGAGCAACTCCACGATGGATTGGCGGCGGTTGTCGCCAGCGTCCCGACAAGAACGACGCTTCCCGTGCTTTCAAATATCTTGGTCGAGACGGTTGATGAGGGGATACGACTATCAGGTACGGATCTGGATATAGCCGTAAGCACAGTGGTTGCTGCCGAAGTGGACGAGGAAGGAGCGGTTACGCTTCCCGCAAAGAAACTCGTTGAAATTGTTCGGGAGCTGCCGAGTGCCGCTATTCGAATTACTTCGGCAGGCGACCAGCGCGTGAATCTCGAGTGTGGCAGATCCCGATTCAAGTTGTTTGGCATACCGAAGGATGAATTCCCGAGCTTCCCAAGCGTTGATTTCAAGGACTCGTGGACAGTAACCTCGGCGGATCTACAAAAACTCATCAGTCATGTCGCGTTTGCCGCTTCCACAGAAGAAAGCCGGCCAATCCTGAACGGTGTATTGTGGGAACTGACGAGTGATAAGATGCGGATGGTAGCAACGAACGGTCACAGGCTGGCAACAATGAGTGTGTCGGTCCGAGGAGCTGACTCCAGTTCCGAACTGATCCTCCCCCCGAAGGCATTGGAACAGATCCGCAAGCTATTTGGGCCCGAAGACGAGATCGAGATCGCTCGTAGTGATAATCACCTCGGATTCCAGAGTGGACCTACAAAGGTTTATACTCGCCTCATCGAAGGGCCTTATCCCAATTATGAACAGGTGATACCTAAGGAGAACGACAAGGCCGCAACTATCGATAGAGACGTTTTTGCATCGGCGCTGAGACGGGTTGGTGTAGTTGCCAGCGATCAGACCCACCGGGTTCGACTCGCATTCAGCTCCAGCAATTTACAATTTTCGGTGAATACGCCCGATCTAGGAGAGGCCCAGGACGAGATATCGATCTCCTACGACGGAGAACCGCTGGAAATAGGCTTCAACGCGCACTACCTGCTTGAGATTCTCAAGTTCATGCCGACTAGCGAAATCAAGCTGAGCATGAAAGCCCCCGAACGGGCTGCCACGCTCGAGCCAATTGGTTGGGACGATCCAGCCGTCTACCTCTGCCTTGTGATGCCCCTCCGGCTCGTCGACTGAAAAGCTGGTTAGCGGACTTGCGTTAAAGCCCTAGACGCTACGCCTGTAAGGCTGATGGTCTCAAGTCTCGTGGTCCCTGGCAGCCGTTCAACCGTTCCGAGCGCTACAATCGAACTCTCCCCCCACACGAGGCCGATGTGGACTCTCCGTAGTCCGTCGTTGTCCAAAGCAACCGACACGAGCCCACTCGCCTTGAGTCGGGGGGGAGATATGACGACCCGTATGCGGTAGTCTAGATTGGCATTCGAGCCCACCTGATTCTCCGTAACAGAGATTTGGCCGGAGAGATTGGCGATGCTTGATGGATACCAAGTAGCTCCGCCAGCCACGGAAATGGGCAGGGCGATTCCTCGGACAACGGGCCGACCGATATGTCTGACGACGAGCCCGAGATCCATATTACTTCCAGGTAGGTAGCGCACCCCAATGTCAGTGTCTCTGGCGTTGTCACCGTCGCCTCGGTACAGAGTGATCCCGAATCCGACTGCGCCGCGCCGCATGGGGGTGCTAATCCCGAACCGAAAGGTGTTTCCCGTCAGTCCGCTCAGAAAACGATCGCGCTGATATACGAAGGCAAGGCCCCGGGAGTTGAACCCTACCGTGTACTGGCCCAGTCGAGCGTCCGATCCGTCCGGCAGATCGAAGTGTGCCTCGGCGATTACCGAAGCTTCAGAAATAAGCGATAGACCGCCTGGATTTGACCAGATTGAACGTACGTCGTGCGACGTCGTGACTAACTCGTAAGCTGTAGTGCGAGGCTCTCCCACTTGAGCTACCAGAGGTCCTGGCATCGCCGCCATCAGGCAGAGACCAATCAGGGGGGGAAGGCTGTTGTTTATTTCCAGGAGCTGCACCGCTCTCGAGTGCATTTCCCGCACTATCTGGCTGAACTGCCTATGTCCTCGCGGGTTCGCCCGAACACCGCTGTCATCTCCGTACGTTCCGTAGATACCTTGAGCAGTCTCCAACCCTTTCGTTTCATCTCGTTACGCCAGGTGATGAGCTTCGCCCACTCCTTCGAGGTTGTCCGAAACACCCGTAGTTCGGCGACATTCTCCCAAGCTTCAGGATATGGTTTCGATGTCATCCCTGTGATTTATATCCTGGCTTGCTCAAGATCTTCCACCTCCACCCCGGCCCGTCAGCGGATGAGGTACGGTGGGGCCGTAAGCCGAGTTCTGTTCATCCGTTCGAAGCCGGACGGACGGTCATCTATCTGGGGCGCCGATCACTCGACGTCTCAAGCGGTCTACCCGCGGCTCAAGCGGCCCGGGCCGGGCCTCGCCGCCTATTTGGCCTTGCTCCAACCGGAGGTTACCGTGCCGCGTCCCGTTGCCGGTCGCGCGGTGGGCTCTTACCCCACCTTTTCACCCTTACCCAACGAATCCGGGCGGTATTTTTTCTGTGGTCCTTACCGTCGCCTCTCGGCGCCCAGGAGTTACCTGGCGGCATGCCCTACGGAGCTCGGACTTTCCTCGACCGGTACGAAACCGGTCGCGACCGTCACGCCCCACCTGCCTCAACCGCCTAGTAAGATATGCAATTAGGGACAAAAAGTCGCGCTGCCTCAGGTTGGTGCCGGCCGAGTTGTTGAGACGAAGTTGATGGGAGGAGTCTATGATTCCGGCGCAAATCTAAATCTGGAGGCCACTTTGAGAGCAAGAACGCCTAACGCTACCGTCGCGACAGTCGTTGAACCATCGCTGCGATCACGATTCGACTCAGCCTCCCCGGCTTGGCTTTCCGCCAAACACACTCAGTCGGTAGCCGAGGTCATCAAAGCAGTTCGCGAGGAGCCGGTGAACGCGATCCTGATTTCACCTGGCTACATAAAGCGCTCCCAAATCAGAGGAGTCACCAAGCTGGTGAGAGGGTTCCCGGGCATACCGACTGTCGCGCTAGTGTCATCACATGACGCCGTGTCGAGCGAGCGGTTGCTTGAGCTGGGTGGTTCCGGAGTGAGGCAGATGGTGGATGTGACGTCGAGAACAGGCTGGGGACAACTTAGGGAGTTGCTAGCAGACCCCATCTGCCCGACAGCGTCGGCGATACTTGAGAAGATAGCACCCTACCTCGAGGGGGCAGCGGAAGACTTCAGATATTTCGTGGAAATTCTGGCTCGTATATCTCCAAGTACTACCACGGTGAGGTCTCTATGCCGCCATCTCAAGGTTAGGCCAAGTACCCTAATGTCTCGTTTCTTCCGGGCAGGTATTCCCTCGCCAAGACAATATCTGTCCGGGGTGCGGATGATTCACGCGGTTGCGTTGCTGACCGAATCCCGCCTCTCGATTGCGGACGTGGCTTACAGAATGGAGTATTCGTCGCCACAGAGCTTCGGAAGGCATGTCAGAAATTCCATGGGGATTACCGCTGGGGAGCTGCGCGACAGCGGTGACGTCGACCGTCTGCTAAACGACTACGTTAGCAATTTCATCGCCCCGTTCCGTTCGCGGTTCCGTACATTCCATCCACTCGAGTCGGGGGTGACGTTCGGACACACCTGAGTGGGGAAAACCCCGAATGGACGGGGCTAACTAAGGGCTTGGTATTGCAAGGTCGTCTACGGTTACGAGGGAAAAAACCTCTACGCCGGCCGCTTTTATGGTTGCGACACCACCCTGAAGCCGGTCGACGACCGCCAGAACGCCGACGACGCTACAGCCCAGATCCCGTACCGACTCTATGGCTTGGATAGCGGAACAGCCCGTTGTAATTACATCCTCGACAACGACCACCGTGGACCCCTGACTGAGAC
>JACZUR010000130.1:0-3083 GCA_022573095.1 Gemmatimonadota bacterium
GCATCGACTTATCTATCTCCAGCGAGGTCCACCAACGCGACGTTGGCGCTCAGAGTAGCAGCAAAGAAGATGTGGGGCACCATCCCGTTTCACGAGGCAGCCTTTGTAGGCGGAGCCCGCACGGTGCGCGGCTTCCGGGAACAGCGCTACGCCGGTACCGCGGCGGTGTATGCGAACGCCGAGCTACGTGTGTTCCTCACCAAATTCTCCTTTCTAACGTTTCCGACCGATTTTGGCGTCTTCGGCTTGGCCGACGTGGGGCGCGTTTTTCAAGACGGAGCAACCCCAGGGGGATGGCATGCGGCGATCGGCGGTGGCATATGGATCGCTCCTGTGCAACGCTCGAATACCTTCAGCATCGCCATCGCCCGAAGCGCTGAACGCACGGCGTTCTATGTCGGTACGGGCTTCCTGTTTTAGCAGATATTCAGTGGGTTGATTGCGCTCAACCATCGCATCGTGAACTTGAATCATCACGTAGCGGGCGCCGTTGTTGTAGAATATTGAACACCCTAATAAGAGGGCGTACCTGATTGTGATGGCGGAGACAGACAACAAGGTGCGGGCGGCCGAGATTGCTGGAGTGAATCGATGGACGCCCTATAGTGCACACTGGCGGTCACGTGCTCTCTGCCCCCAATAGAGCAGTGAGCTGAGCCCCTAACGGTGTTTGGCCGTCACACGGTGACGGTCCCCGCGAACCGACCGACGATGCCGCGCTCGACAGCGGCGAGATCACCGGGAAGATCCGCGCCATCGGTGATGACGTAAAACGGCATGTTGAGGCGTCGAAAGAGACCGAGCGTGTGCTGTTGTCGAATTGATTGCGCCTTGCTGTTCTTATGAGTCTAGGCTAGCTGCAACTGTCTACCGTGGGTTTTTCATTTTTTCGATGCGCCCAAGCTTTACCGAACCGGCTTGAGGCAGGGGGCAAAAGTTACCCCACTTTCTACCCCACACCGACAGGGCTCAACAGCGTTCAGGCTCGCAACGCCGAGTCCAGTTTGACTTTACGCGATGCGCCCTACTCCGGGATCACCGAAAGGTCCCAACGCACGCGGATCACCCAGCTTTCTGTTCCGGTATACGTGCTGCGAAATTGCTCAAGTATGGCCGTCGCTTCCTCTTGGCCATAGACCTCTACCATTAGCTGCGCCAGCGTTTGTTCCGGTCCCTGAAACGCGGCCCAATTCTCATATGGGAAAACTCCGGCAACCGCTGGCCCGGGACCTCCGTTGACCAAATTTTGAAACGCATAGTGGATAGGATAGTTCGTTTGCACGATCGCCTGATGGTATTTGTTCAGCGCCTGGAAAAAGGTCTCGCGCTGACCCGGTTTCAGATGATACCTGAGCACTTGAAGGAGGTTGACAGAATTAGGATCGTCGGGCCATCTGAAGTTAGTTGTGTCACGTTCCGTAATAAAGCTACTCACCGACTCGATGAGAGGGTCCACGGTTGCATTAAAGTGCACACTCCCCTCGGGGCCGAATCCTGCATCATACGCATCGAAATCCGACCAGCTGTGATCACCGGAGCGAATGACATAGTCTCCTAGGTTTGCACCGCTGGTGACCTGATGGACGATCCAGGTCCAGGGGTCACCGTGCTCTCGGCGCCATTCGGCGTGTTGCCCGAGTGCCGTCTCGAATTTAGCCGCCATACCTGATTTGGGCGTGACGACATAAAGACGAGCAATGTTATTCGCCTGGGCCCACACGTCTTGAGTGACGAGACCGAGCCAGACTGCCGCGGAAAGCGTAACGAGTAGTTTCGTGTTGCGCATGATGCCCTCCATCTTCGCGTGAGCGAGCAGTAACCAGTCCACAACGCCGAGACCCTGTCTGTCGTGGGCGGCGACGAAGAGATGAAATAGCTCCACCTTCCAGCTCTGTCAAATTGCGGACTAACGGGTGGCTCGACAGCCTTTTGAGACTTGGCGACGGGCAGGAGAAGGGCAGGTGCGTAACGCTGCGACTAGCTTGAACTTGAGGAATGCGCCCCGATCAACTCGATCCGAAGGAGGCGGGAGCTGTGGGCTGAGTCGAGTGGCCGCCAACCCCCAACCCTCTGATCCGTAGTCAGATACACTATCCAATTGAGCTAAGGGCACCGGTCCCTGACTAACCGGAGGACATCACCGTCAACTTTGTGGGGTCAGATCTTCGAGCTGCGCAGCCAGCGCCTCTCCGTTTACACCCCGGTGGGAGTCGTGCCATCTTACCTTTCCATCGACGATGAGGATCGCCTGCGGTGACTCATGTCTGATGCCTGTTCGAGCTTCGATTTCGTAGGCTATTTGGCTACTAGCTAGAACGTCAACCATGTAGGTCGGGATGTTGGGGCGATCTCTCTTGAACAGTTTCATCTCCCGGATTGCGTCCGAGCTCAGTCCGCAGACGGGGCTGTGCTTGTAGATCACGGCTAATGGCGCCTCGAGCACCTTTGCTAGCTCTTCCTGCTCGACCAACGGAATCAGGTCGTATCGCCCGTCATCGTCGCTCCGTCCCGCCGCCGCTCTCGCCAGCCGCGCCACCTTCTTGCGAAAGATATTGCTTACCATCCTCCACGGGACGAACAACAGGTTAACGAACCTCGGCACCACAAATCTCTTGCGTGGCTCACCCGATCGGCTCGTCCTGTCTCTCGACTTGAGGAAGAGAAGCACTTCGTCAACCGGGTAGCGGTGCATGACTGAGTCCAGTGCCCGGAATTCGACACGTCGCTCGGAGTCGATTATGAACAGAGATGACTTGGCTATGCCACCCATCTCGAAGGGTTGGTAACGATCCCACTCCCGAATGACTTGGCGCTCCGGATCGCAGAGGATCATGAACGTCAGCCCGAGTTCCTTGCGAAACGCCTCCGTCATCTCGGGTGCGTCGGCAGAGAGACCGACGAGCTGGAACCCCTGAGCCTCCAACTCGGGTAGTTTTTCCTGATAGGCAGCCAACTGGCTGCGACAAAACGGTCACCAGTCACCCCGGTAGAAGAGCAGTATGATGGGACGCACGGCTACCAGCCAAGAGAGCTTGGTTTCCTCTCCGGTGCTATCTATGAGTGCGAAATCGGGCGCCTCTTCC
>JACZUR010000130.1:3093-6766 GCA_022573095.1 Gemmatimonadota bacterium
TCTTCCCCTACCGCTGTAGTTTTTTCTCTACTCATTCCGAATCAAACATAAGTCAGTTAGCGTGGCTCCGAGCCCTGTCAATCGTGCGGCGGTCGGCGGGTCGGTCAGTGGGTCAGCGGGTCGGGAATCCCGACGAAACACGCTTCAGCCTTCCCGGTTCCCGTTTCCCCTGCTCGCTGCACGCTGCACGCTGCACGAACAAACGACGGAACGAGGCAACGATTGAACGACCGCCCCCCGCTTCTCGCTTCCCGCCCTCCGCGCCCTGCTCCCCGCTCCCCGCTCGCCACGCACCACTCCACCACTTACCACTTACTACTTACCACTTTAAGCCTGGAAATTCATCCTTTCGCACCTCCAACTTACACCTATATCTTCCTGCATCGACATGATTGATGAGACCGGTGGCTGATGGACGCGATCACAGGGCGAGAACTCCTCTCAGTTTTGACGGAGAAAGAGTTGGAGACTGTTCCGATCGAGCGATCGGAGACTATCCGAACTTTATGCTGAACATCCTTCCCGGACGGCTCCAGACCAACCTCGTCATTCCGGTAGGCGCGGATCGGTGCAGAGTGATCTTCCAGTACTATTACGAAGATACGGAAAGCATCGAAGGCCAGGAACTGATTGCCAGGGATATCGAATACAGCGACGAGATACAAAAAGAGGACATCGACATCTGCGAGCGGGTACAGGTAGGTCTGTCGTCTCGCGCATATGACAGAGGACGTCTCTCGCCTGAAGCGGAGCATGGGGTCTATCACTTCCAAACTCTGCTGAGGGAGTCGTTTCGGGAGTGGAGAGGTCGTGCTATAGCTGGATCTGACGCACTCGTTTAGTTGCGGAAACTGAAATAGTGCTGGCTCTCCTGCAAGATATGTGGTCCTGGGTCGCGGGAGCGCTCACGATTCTTCTCGCCGTGATCGCTTCTTCTCACGCCGTTGTCTACAAGCGTGATGACCGGGCCGCACTCGGCTGGGTTGGCGTGATCTGGCTGGTACCCGTTGCCGGCCCCGTTCTCTACGTTCTCTTCGGAATCAACCGCATCAGACGCCGCGCGATTCTTATGCGCGCCGACACCGCCCAGTTCATGACGGGAGAGTTCCCGGCGAGCAGAGATGAAAAACTCCTCGACAGGTTGTTGGGAGAAGACAATAGGCACATCGCGCAGTTGTCGCGGTTGGTTGACAGCGTGGCGCGGCGCGCCATCACGTATAACAACAGTGTTGTTTCGCTGAGAAATGGTGAGGAAGCGTATCCCGAGATGCTAGCCTCGATCAATCGGGCGGAGAAGTCGATTGGGTTGAGCACCTTCATCTTCGACAATGACGTTACCGGCAGGAAATTCTGCGAGGCGTTGGCGGGCGCTGTCCATCGTGGGGTTGCGGTGCGAGTATTGATTGATGCGGTCGGGTCGAGGTACTCGTGGCCGTCGATCATCAGGGAGTTGAAGCGCGCCAAAGTGCCGGTCGCTCGCTTCGCGCCCACATTGCTGCCTTGGCGCCTTCCTTACATGAATCTCAGAAACCACAGGAAGATCCTGGTCGTCGACGGTAGAGATGGCTACGCTGGCGGCATGAATATTCGTGATCGTCACGTACTGGCGGACAGGCCCCGGAGTCCGGTCAGAGACGTGCACTTTCGAATCAACGGGCCGGTTGTGGCGCACCTCAGCACTGCTTTTGCCGAGGACTGGGTCTTCAGTACGAAGGAAGAGTTGGCCGGACCCACCTGGTTTGCGGAACCTGAGTCTGCCGGCAACGTGGCTGCTCGTGGACTGACCGACGGCCCTGACGAAGATTTTGAGAAATTGCGCTGGACCATGTTGGGTGCGTTAGCGTGCGCCCAGAAAACGGTTCGTATTGTAACTCCCTACTTTCTTCCCGACTCTGCCCTGATAACAGCACTCGATGTTGCGGCTATGCGCGGCGTAAGTGTGGAAATAGTTCTGCCGGAGAAAAACAACCAGATTCTGGTGCAGTGGGCTTCGAACGCAAGGCTATGGCAGCTCGTAAACCGAGGCTGCGAGATCTATATGTCACCGGCTCCTTTTGATCACAGTAAGATCATGGTGGTCGACGGTGTCTGGTCGCTCATCGGCTCCGCCAACTGGGATCCGAGAAGCCTGCGCCTCAACTTCGAATTCAACCTGGAATGTTACAGTTCGCCTCTTGCTGCCACCCTCGATTCCTTTGTTGATCGCAAGATAGCCGAAAGCCGGCACTACACCTGGGTGGATGTAGCGACGAGGAGTTGGGCTGTGAGGATGAGGGACGGAGTTGCAAGACTCATGTCGCCCTATCTGTAGCGTTCGATCCTACGGCGCTTCAGTCAGGTGAGTTCTAACCAAGTCAGGCAGGATATCCCAGGCAAAGCTTACTTTCACAGCACGCTGTGTCCTGAATGGGTCGCCTTCTATCGGGGAAGTGACGTACGCGTAGTGGATTGCGATGACATCGAGTCCCGGACCTATGATGGGACCTCCGGAACCTCCTCCCGTGGTCTCCGCAGTGTGAATTACTTCCCCTCCCGTTGTGTCGCTCACACTCCCGGTAACTACGAGGGGCTGAATATGACCGCGACGTGCAAGCTCTTCAGCAAATCGCAGTGGGGGTGATGTCTCGCCCACCGTGGTAACGATATCGGAGCGCTCCTCGCGCGATACTCTGAACATGAGATTATGAATTCCAGTTGGATATCCGATGAACACCATCTGTTGTCCGGGGCGTGCAACGAACGATGGTGGTGCTAGTGGCAGCACTGGTATATTCGTAATCGGTTGCATGCTCCTCAGAAGGGCCACATCGTGCTCTTGGGAGACTCTGTCTACTTCCAGCGCGTAGGACTGAGTGCCGGGAGGGAAGTACGCTCGCAGCACGGTAAAGACTGCTTCGATATTCGCCCCAGCCCTGCGGAGTTGTGCGAGCTGGGTGTCGTCTTCCCAGGGCTCGGCTACGTGGCGGTTGGTGATGATCCATCCCGCTGAGTCGACGAGAAAACCGGAAGCGGAACCGAATTTTTCCACGGGTGGCCCGTCTCCAGCGAAGGACAGCGATGGAACTCTGGCGCCGTCCGGTCCACGGGTCATTATCTGCCTGCCGTTGGAGTCCATTCTATAGCGGAGCATGCGGCCGCTTTTTTGGTCCACGAATCCGTATAAATAGGTGAGTAATGCAACGCCACGCATGTAGCTGTTGATGACGTCCTGACCGAACTGCGCGTCACGGGTGAGTTGTTCTTGGCTCAGGTCGAAAAGACGCTGCAGCGAGTCGTACTTGGACTGAAGAGCAGTTTGCGCCGCTGTAAGATCTCTGTTGAGCGAGACGTTGGCATTCCGTTCGCCCTCTAGATCGGCTGCAAACAAATTCAGGGTATTCTGCAGTTCAGCTCTGGACAACACCGTCCACACAGTCACGGACACTACTGCCATGAGCGCGATTGCGGCACTCAACATAGCGATCCGTGCGGCACGAGTGGACCGTTTATGTGCCAGTGTGATGAACTCCCCGGTTACGGTGAACGGCCTTCGAAAACTACCGCTGCCGCGCTCATTACTCCGGGTTATCGCAAGTCTGTACAGATCACTGGTTTTGATAGCCTGACTGCCGTCGAGGGTCGGGATGAGTTCCAACGTTGTCGCCGTGGAGTAGTGAATCGCGGGTCCACCTTG
>JACZUR010000131.1 GCA_022573095.1 Gemmatimonadota bacterium
GCCGATGTCCCAGAGGTCGATCCGCTACCGGCGCTGAAAGGTCTCTCCGAACCTGCGCGAATGCTTAGGGGTGTCATCGACCCTGCCAGGTTGACTACGAGGGCTGAGTTGCAGATAGAGCGGTGGGTGCGACCGATAAAAGCAGGTCTGTTCCCGCTGACGAGGTTTGAAATTCTGTATGACGTAGCCACGGTGATGGTCGGCGCCAGGCCCAGAACTTTCCAAGAACTGGTTATCAGCAGAATTCGTAAAGGGCCTCCGTCGCTGGAGTTACTGGTGGAGAAGTTCCAGGAGAGGTACGATCTCCATGTTATACTGGCAAGCCAGCTCGAACGGGCGGAGGAGATTCTCGCAGGGCGCGAAAGCGGTAGTCGCACTTCGGTCGAAGCCGAACGCTGGTTGTCGATCGTGGGATTGAAAGGATCCGAGGTCGCCCTCCTTAGGTCTGATGAATCGCTCATCCTGCCTTCAGCTCCTGGAGCTGGCGAAACAGATGCGCGCGCGGTCGGGAGCGAGTTTTTCGATCATATAGTGTCCCTGCGCCATCTCGGGACCGTGAATCGGCCGGAAACAGCCAAGTGCATGGAAGTCTGGTTGGTGAATGTCAGCGAATCGGATGTCGGATCTGAAACCTCCGTGCTTTGGCTCCCGCTGGGTGAGGTGATCGGAAAGATGGGTTCGCCGAGTTTGAGAGATCCTGACACACTTGCCGCTGTCGGCCTGGTGTCGAGAACGAGCTTGATCGGCGTGTCGGACTCGACTGACGGCGCGCCAACTCCGAGCGTGCTTGAAACCCCGGAGATACAGGAACGGCGGCCCGACGATGGACTAGACTTTCAGCCAAGACACTATCTCAACGCGGATCTCAGCAATCTTGAATTCAACGCCCGTGTGTTGTCTCTCGCGGAAGATGAGAGCACTCCGCTGCTGGCCAGAGTCAGATTCCTCTCAATCTTCAGTGCCAACCTAGACGAGTTCTTCATGGTGCGCGTGGGCGGGTTGTTGCGTTCAGTATCGAAGGGTCGCGCCCAGCGCAGCCCCGACGGGATGACCCCTCAAGAGTGTCTCGATGCGATCGGAGTGAAGGTGCAGCACTTGGCTAGAAGACAACGGGAACTGCTGAACAATCGGTGTCTCCCCGAACTCGAGTCTCACGGAATCAGGTTGCTTTCCTGGGCTGAATTGAGCGCCGAACATCGCGCCGAGATGGAGACCTATTTCTCCGCACAACTATTTCCAGTTCTGACTCCGCACGCGATAACGCGGGCGCCCGGCCATCCCTTCCCGCAAATCGGCAATCTGCGCCTCGCGCTCGCCATTACGGTCAGCGATACGTCCACCGGCCGCGTGCACTTCGGTTCGATCGACGTACCTGACGATCTCCCGCGGTTCGTCCGGCTCAGCGGCACGAATTGGTTCATCCCGATCGAAGAGGTTCTCAAGAACAATCTTCACAAGCTATACGGCGGCCGGAACGTGGACGGAGCTTATTGTTTTCGCGTTACCCGCAGCGGCGACCTCGAGCTGGATGAGGAAGCGGCTGATAGCCTGTTGGATGCCGTTGAGGAAGAGGTGAAGCGACGCCCGTTCGCGTCCACCGTCAGGCTGGAGGTAGAGAAGGAAATGCCGCAGGCGGTCCGAGATCTTCTTCAGAGAGAACTCAGGTATGAGGATGCCAGCCGAGAACAGAGGTTGGGCGACGTTGATGTACAGGAGGTGAAGGGTCTGATGGGTATGTCTGCCTTGAGCGAGATAGCATCGCTTCCCATACCGGAACTGGACTATCCTTCATTTGACCCTGCGTCTCCCTTTGATGCCGACAAGTCGATATTCGATCTCATTTCGGAAAGGGACTGGTTGGTCTGTCTTCCCTATGATTCGTTTGATGACACGGTTCAACGGTTTATTGTGGAGGCGGCCCACGACGATCGAGTCATAGGCATCAGGCTTACCCTTTATCGAACGGGTGGGCGGTCAAAGATCGTCGACGCTCTGATTGCCGCTGCCGCCGCAGGCAAGTCCGTGGACGTGTTTGTCGAGTTGAAAGCGAGATTCGACGAGCAGCGCAACATCAGTTGGGCTCGCAGACTGGAGCAGGCCGGGATACATGTCGTTACCGGTCTCGTGAAACTCAAGACCCATGCTAAGACGGCCCTGGTGGTGAGGAGGGAAGAAAATAGGGTACAACGCTACGTTCATATTGGAACGGGGAATTACAACTCTGCGACTTCTAAGCTGTACACGGACCTGGGACTTTTCTCGGCGGACGAAGAGCTGGGCAAGGACCTCAATGATCTATTCAATGAATTGATCGGTCTCTCGGGAGCCCCACAAACTGAATTTCGTAAATTACTTGTGGCGCCGTCGAGGATGCTGAGCCGTTTTGTGGAGTTGATTGAGAGGGAAACGCAGCACGCGAAAGAAGGCCGCGAAGCGAGGATTCGAGTGAAGGTCAACGGACTCGAAGATTCTGAGCTCATCGACAAGCTGTATCGTGCGTCCCAATCCGGCGTAAAGATAGGCCTGGTGGTGCGGGGACTATGCAGCCTCAGACCCGGTGTACCAGGAATCTCTGAGAACATCACTGTAGTGAGTGTCCTGGGCCGGTTCCTGGAACACAGCCGGATCTTCCACTTCAACAACAACGGCGATGAAGAGTACTACATTGGGTCGGCTGACTGGCGGCCGAGGAACTTAAGACGGCGAGTGGAGGTGATAACACGAGTGGAGGACGGTGCAGCCCGCGGAACTCTGGACAAGATACTATCGGAACAATTGAGCGATCCGACGGCGTGGGAGCTTGCGCCCGACGGATCTTACGCTCAGCGTGCACTTCGAGGAGGTCTAAAGCAATAATGAGGAAGGTAATGCTCGTATCGATTACTGGTCTGGTGTTGTTCGCTGGATCGCTGCAGGCACAAGAGTCGACGCTTTCAGTCGACAGTATCTGGGGCTCGCAGCACTTCTCTTCCAGCACGATCGCGGTGCGGTGGGTGCCAGATGGAAATTACTACACGGAAACGAGGGCGAATCCCGACGGAGGCAAAGATTTCGTGCGAGTGAACGCCGCGACAGGCGAAAGCGAAGTTCTAATCAGCGGACCTCAATTGGTGCTGGATGGCGAGAGTGATCCCCTGACCATCGAGAGCTATCAGTTTTCCGCCGACGGTTCCAGACTGCTCATCTTTACGAACTCCGTAAGAGTGTGGAGAGCTAATACAAAAGGCGAGTTTTACGTGTGGGATTTCTCTACCGCCAGACTGATGCGTACCACGCACCGTGACGAGCTGCAGCAGTTCGCCAAGTTCTCGCCGGACGGCAACCAGGTCGGGTTCGTAAGCGATAACAATCTATTCGTGATGGACCTCCGTACCGGCGTCGAGACCCAGGTTACTAGTGACGGCAACGAGAACATAATTAACGGCACTTCCGATTGGGTTTACGAAGAAGAACTCGGTCTGCGTGACGCCTTCCGTATTAGTCCGGACGGCAGACATGTCGCGTTTTGGAGGCTGGATCAAACCGTAATCAAGCCGTTCTACCTGATCGATGAGACTTCACTATACCCGGAGCTGAGCGCAGTGCGGTACCCCAAGGCGGGGGTGGAAAACTCGGAGGTAAGGATCGGAGTAACAGATCTCGCCGGTGAGGGAGTCACGGGAGTCACGTGGGTCGATCTGGGAACTGAGAGCGACATATACGTCGCGCAGATGGGGTTCGTGACCGATGATGAACTCTGGTTGACCCGGCTCAATCGCCACCAGAACCGCATCGACCTGATGTTAGTGGATGTGAACACCGGCGCTTCGAGAGTGGTAATGACCGATTCGGACGAGGCCTGGGTCGATGCTCAGACCCCGATGTGGATAGATGGTGGGCGCAAGTTCCTCTATTTGAGCGAACGCGACGGCTATCAACATATCTATCTGTTCAACCGCGAAGGGTCTCTTGAAAGACAGCTGACCAGCGGCGAGTGGGACGTTCGCCAGCTGATCGGGGTGGACGAAGAAAACGATGTTGTCTACTTCATATCGAGCGCCGACTCCCCTATGGAACGCCAACTCTACAGGGTCGGACTCAACGGACGAAACTCGAGACGCGTTTCGGAGGGCCGCGGTACACACGCGGTGAGTTTTAGTCCGACGTACGAGTATTATGTTGACTCGTACTCGACGATTACCACGCCCACCGTTCAGACGCTACGGAACTCGAATGGCGATCTGGTAAGAGTGTTGGCGGAGAATGAGACGCTGCGCGAGCGTGTAGAGGAGTTGAGGCTTTCCGATCCCGAGTTCATCACTATTCCGAACCGCAACGGCTACGACCTCAACGCGTTTCTCATCAAACCTCCCGATTTCGACCCCAGTAGGACTTATCCGGTCCTTATGTATGTGTATGGGGGCCCCGGTTCCCAGACAGTGGTGGATCGTTGGGGAGGGAGCAGGTACCTGTGGCACCAAATGTTGGCGGCTCAGGGATACATCGTAGTTAGCGTGGACAACAGGGGGACGGGAGGTCGCGGACGGGATTTCAAGAAGCTTACCTATCTCAATCTCGGCGTTGCCGAGTCTGACGATCAGATTGCCGCTGCGGAGTACCTCGCGTCGATGCCGTACGTCGACGGCAGCAAGATAGGTATTTGGGGTTGGAGTTACGGTGGATACATGTCGTCGCTCTCGTTATTCCGGGGAGCGGATGTCTTCCGGGCGGCCGTTGCTGTGGCGCCGGTTGCTGACTGGAGGTTGTACGATACGATCTATACTGAGAGGTATATGCGCACCCCGCAGGAAAATGCGCAGGGCTATGATGTGGGCGCCCCGATAACCTACGCAGACCGGTTACGCGGAAACTTTCTCGTGATTCACGGCACCGGAGACGACAACGTTCATCTGCAGAACACAACCCAGTTGATCCATGCGCTGGAGGAAGCCAACCGGCAGTTTGACATGCGACTTTACCCGAATAAGACCCATTCCATCGCGGGAGGTACGACTCGAGTCAACTTGTATGCGTATATGACCGACTGGCTATGGCGCAACCTGCACGAAGCTGCTCCAATCAGCCCGCTCCCGTAGGCCGGCTTCCAGCGCAGCCAGGGCGGCGCGCAGTTCCCCGCTTTCATTGCCGTAGCCGAGGCGCATGAATCCGGGCTTGCCAAAGTGCTCACCCGGTACGATGAGAAGATTGTGCTCGGTACGGAGAAATTCCGCCAGTTCTGGCGTTTGCGGGTTGCCCGGGTGGCGTACCCAACAGATTGCACCGGCTTGCGGCGGGAGCCATTCGAGATCAGTGCTGAACTTGTTGAGCCACTGTTCCAGGATCGGCAAGTTCGTATTGAGAATCTCGCGAGTTCTGGAAAGAACCGCGCTACGATTTGCGAGCGTGACCTGGGCCAAGAAATCGCTTGTCGGCGTGGGGCAGATCACCGTGTAATCATGGCGTGCCCACAGCTGCTCGATGAGTTCTGGCTGTGCTACAACCCAGCCGATACGAAGACCTGGTAATCCGTAAGCTTTAGACAGCCCACTGGTAACGATGACCCGCTCGTAGCTTCCCCAGAAAGATTGGGTTGTCTCTCCGTTCAGTTCGGCTCCCTGATAGACCTCATCTACCAGCAACCAAGCTTTCGTTTTCTGAGCGCATTCGAGTATAACGTTTCGCGTTTCCTCGGAAAGAATATGTCCGGTAGGATTGTTGGGATTTGTAACTACTACCAGCTTTGTGTCCGCAGAGATGGCCGTCTCGACCGACTCCCGTGATGGTTCCCACGAATTCTCAAACTCGAGGTCAAACGTCCTGACGGAAGCGCCTAGATTTTGTGCCAGACCCCAGGCCTGAAGATAGGTGGGCGTCAGAACCGCTACCTCATCCCCCGGCTCTATCAATGCCCACGAGATAATGAAGGTGGCCTCTGAACTCCCGGTCGTCGTGATAACATTCTCGCGTCGGCAGTCGGGGTACAGAGCTGCAATGGCGTCGCGGAGTTCATCGGATCCATTTCCCTGGGTATAGCCGAAACGAATAGAGTGCAGCTCGTCGGGATCCACCGAACCGATCGCGAGTAGTTCGCCCACGGAAAGAGGGTGCACGCCGCTTTCGGAGATGTTGTACCGAACCCGGTGTTCCCAGCGACTCTGCCAGCGTTCGAGCTCGAATGGAATGAATTTACGGGTCATTGGGTGACGGAAAGATAACTTGTAGGAGGGTGAGAGGGTTAGGAAAGACGGTGGGAAGTAGGACTGAGTTAGGATGCGCGGGGAGAGAAGACGGGGGGAGGTAAGGCGGGGTGCCGGTGTGTGGGAAAGAGGACGGTGGGAGGTAAGGCAGGCGGTCGGTGGGCGGGAAAGAAAGACGGTGGAGGACGGTAGGGGATACGGCTGAGTTAAGTGCGAGGAGAGAGAGGACGGTGGAGGACGGTGAGAGACGGTGGGGGGTAAAGCTGATTTATGGGGCGACGGAATTAAGACGGCAAGAGACGGTAGGAGACGGTAGGAGACGGTAGAGAACGGTGAGTGGGGTGGTCAGGGGGTCAAACAGGGGCGACGAAGTGTGAACCCTCGCCGCCCCTGTTTTAAGATCTGCCTCGAGTAATTATGAGCTGCGAAGCGTTACGCCCCCGGAACCGGTGTCGATGACTATTCGACCACTGCCGTCTCCGATCGTTCCCTCGATGTGGTCCCGCTCCCATCGTCTGATCGTGATGGGGAAGTCGACCTCGA
>JACZUR010000132.1 GCA_022573095.1 Gemmatimonadota bacterium
GGGAATTCGCGCCCGATGGGGGGATGACGTTCAGTAAGGTGGACTCGGTTTTTAAGTCTGGTAACGTCACGCGCGATACCATACCGTCGCACCTCACTGTGGGCAGCGAGGTCACCGAGGAGGTAGCCCGATTTTATGAGCGAATGTGTCCCGCGGGCGTATACGAATGGGTGGATGGCGAACTGCGGGTCAATGCACCCAACTGTGTCGACTGCAAGGCCACTGACATTCTCGGGCCGCGCTGGTCTCCGCGCGAGGGAGGTAGTGGACCGAAGTACAAGCGAATGTGAAGGCGGTCAGTGGGTTGGGGCAGACGGTGAAGGACGGTGAGGGACGGACTAGGACGGTGAAGGACGATGTAAGACTTTCCAGAAAGTCACGATCCCCAATTCACGATTCCCGCTCCCTGCTCCCCGCTCCCGACTCCCCAGCACGCTGCACGCTGCACGCTGCACTAAAAAAGCTGTAAGCTGTAGGCCGTAAGCGGTAAGATTCCCATTCCCTGCCCCCCGATTCTCGATTCCCGCTCCCTGCTCCGTGCTCTCCCCCTAGAAAGGTGGTTCTGCGACGTGCACTGGATCGTCGAGCACGATAGCTTTTAAAAAATCGCCTGGTGCGACTTCGTTTTTCTCTGCGGGTACAACGAGTAACGCGTCCGCTCTAGCCATAGAGGTGAGGATGCCCGATCCCTGAGGTCCGGTTGGGGTTGCTTTAGGTGGATGGGACGATCGATCCAGTACCACTCGCAGGAAGTGTTGTAGTTTCGGTCTATGTTTTATGTGGCTGGCAACTTCGACCTCTATGCAGCGCCTGAATAGCAGCCTCTGATCGAGCATCCGGCGGATTGCCGGTCGGGCAAACAATTCGAACGTCACCATTGTGCTTACGGGATTACCAGGGAGGCCGATCCATGGCGTTCCGCGCAGGATTCCGTGGCCGACCGGAGCGCCTGGGCGCATCTTAATTCGCCAGAACTTTTCCTCGAAGCCCATCGCGTCCAGTGTGCTACGAACGTGATCGTGCTCTCCGACGCTCACACCTGCGGAGGTTATGATGATGTCCGCGGCGCATGCGTCTTCGAGTTTCGATCTGAGATCCGCCGGATCATCTTTGGCTATGCCGAGGTTCAGTGAGACGCCTCCCGCGCTATGAACCATTGAGATGAGTGAGTAAGTGTTGGACGACGCGATTTTCTTGCCATCCAGAATTGCGTCTCTCTCATCCAGGTCGGCGATCTCGTCCCCTGTGGCAATAATGGCTACCACTGGCTGCCGGAAGATCGGTACCGTGCTACGAGCGATAGATGCCAGAATGCCTAGGTGAGCGGCGCCGAGTATTGTGCCTCGAGTCAGCACGATCGACCCTGCCGTGATATCTTCGCCGCGAGCGCGAACGTTGCGTCCCAGGTCTCTTACATCGGTGACGCGAACGACGGTATCAGAAATCGACACCGTGTCCTCCTGGCGAATTACGGAATCCGTATTGAGAGGCATCGGCGCACCAGTGAATATCCGCGAGCATTCTCCCGGTCCCGGTTCCCTGCTTGGGAACGTACCCGCGGGGATTGTCTCAACCACGCTGAGTTCAATCGGTGTAGTGCTGGCGGTGCGCACGTACTCCGCCAGGACCGCGTACCCGTCCATCGCGGAGTTATCCCAGCCGGGCAGATCGATCGGACTCTCGATGTCTGCCGAAAGTACGCGGCCATCCGCGTCGGAGAGCGCGATTTCTTCCCCGCCGATGACTTTAACGGACTCGAGAATGGAGGTCGCGGCTTGAGACGGTGTGAGCACGGTGGAGCTAGCTGTCGATCACCAGCGCATTGTCCCACGCCAATCTGCTCAGCGTCATCAGCCACGACGTGTGATCGAATCTTATCACTGGTATCGGAGCCTCTATGGTGAGATCATCGGTAACCAGGGCGATCCAATCTTCGGGTCGAGTTCCTTCGCTTCCGAAAATCGGTTGCTGGCCGTTCTCCTTGCGCACGATCTCAATCTTTGGGATTGGGTATTTCTTGAAACCTTCAACGATTACGAGGTCGGCGCCCGACATGTATTTCTTTACTAGTGAAACTGGGTCCGACTCTTCCTCCACTCGTTCAAAGAGAGTGCGCTGGCCGGGCGACTCTATCATGGTTTGATGGACGTTCGCTTCGTTGAAGTGCCTCCACGTATCGGTTCCTTCGACGTCGAGGGTCGCGGGGTGCGAGCCATGCTTAATGGTGGATACCACGTTTCCTCGCCGGACGAAGTTTGAAGCGAGCGCAACTACCAGGGTGGTTTTGCCAGAATTTTTTGTTCCGATGACGGAGACTAGGCGCGTGCCAGCCAAGTATCTTCTGCCTTTCTTAGGTCCTCGACGTTATTAACGTTAAAGAATAGTTTTTCGGTGGCTCCGAACTGCGCAACCTGCTCCAGCGGAAGATACGCGGTCTTAACCTGATCGTGAAAGCCGATGGCTTTGAGATTCTTGGTTTCGAGCTGCTTGCGTATCGGTTCCGCGCACGCGGGCCCATATACGCCACACAGCGGTTCGACCCCTCGGGGCCCGTTGCTGGCGGGCAGGAAGACATCGTATCCGTGCGATTCTTGAATGAGTTTTCGGAGCAGCTCGCTCGGTATGAAAGGCATATCCCAGGCAACTACGAGCACCGGACTCGGTTCGATTGAGACGGCGGTATAGATCCCGCCGAGAACGCCACGGTCGGGTATCAGATCGCCTACGACGGTGTTTCCTGGGATCCAATTGGGGGCATCGGAATCATTTGCGATAAGGACTGGTGGTAGGCCGCCGGCCTCTTCGAGAGCACTTACGACCCGATCGAGAATCCTTTCGCCTCCTACCAGTTCCAGTCCTTTGGCCCTACCATCAAAGCGACTGGCCCTTCCGCCGGCGATCACCGCAGAGCGCAACTCAGTATCTCCGGCCCCTTTGCCGTTCGAGCACAATATCAACGCCGAACGTGAGAGCGATGTGATGCGCCCACTCCTTTCCGATGGGTGCAATTCCGAGCGCATCTGCGGGCCCCAAGACAACGTCCCGACGAAACACCTGATCTCGTAGTTCGAGTCTGAGCTGGTAGCCTACTCCCGCCGGAATCATCAATCCAATCGCACCGCCGAAGGTGGGTCGTATTGACGCATTGCCCGGGTCGAAGATGATCGGCCGATCTACGCCGTTATAGAGTCCCGAGACCTCCGTGCTAGAGCCGCCGTGATCAGAGATTCCCACCATTCCACGGGCGTAGGGGACGGCGTGACCGGCGGGAGATCCGCGCAGCAACAACCCCACCATCACATTGATGTTTCCAGCTATATCGCTTTCGCGGTTGATACTATCGCAGAAGTTGCTATTGAGTGAAGAACTTGCGCTGAGCGTGGAACGAAAAACTATGTTGCAGGCATCGTCCGTCTTTGTACTGAGAAACGAAAACTCACCGGCGAAACCGAAGTGCCGAGACTTGAAGTACGTAAAGCCCATCCCCAAGGAGAAGCCCGGTCGTGAATTGCGGCCGATTCTCATTGTATCAACGGCGACCTCTCGCCCGCTGCCGTCTATGAGGCTGACTCGCTGCCGAATATTCTGAAAGAAATCCGGACCGTTTACCACTCCTGCGAATACCGAAATCATGAGGTTGTTCTGATCGCGGGTCTGAGCTTGGGCGATGGAATCGGGCGTAGGCGCAGCCACCAACGCCACCACCAGCGTAATGGAGCCGATGCGCAGAGGCGTAAACGAGTCTCTGGATCTTGCGGTCCCAGTTAGACATCTACATTTCATGCGTAGCTTCGCTCTCTCCCGCGCTTCACGGGGTGTGTATGTGAGGAGATCCGCTCACTGCTCTTCCGACCAGCGTCACGCCCGATCGTTGTGCTATCTTGGCGGCGAGCGTCGATGGCACGGATGGAGTCGCGACATAAGCGATGCCCGCGCGCGCCGACTTGAACGCAAGCTCTGCGGATATTCTGCCGGTAACCAACAGCCCCATGCCTTCGGCGCTTCCCCCTTCCAGCAGCGCGGCGCCGATCACTTTGTCCACCGCATTGTGTCGGCCAATGTCCTCCGCATGATGAAATAATTGTTTGCCGTCGGTCAATGCCGCCGCATGGATGCCGCCGGTGTCACGGTAGCGGGTGCCGTTGCCGAACAAGGTCTTGAAAAGAACTCTAAGTTGCTCAACCGGAGGCGGATCGCTGCGTGGCGCTGAAGTTTTCAGGGAACCGATGTCCCCAAGCGGCACAGATACGGAACCGCATCCCGATGCGAGAACTCTCTGACGTTCTTCGGCGTTAATCGCGTCTACTCGCGCCGTAGGTATCTCGACCCAGAAACCCAGATCCGTCGCGCATGGTTTTAGTTCGGTCAGATCGGAGAGCGAGTCGATGTAACCTTCGCCGTGCAGCCAGCCGACCACTAGCTGTTCCAGTTGATCGGGTGTACACATCCAAGTGGCTGCCGGCTTGTGATTTATCTCGAGCCACACCGGGACCTCGTCGACGAGCGCCAGGTCCGCCATTTTCCCCCCGCGCTTGGGCGCCGGAGAACGAACGCTCTCAGTCTTTTCCATGGTAGTCGGCATATAGATCGGGGTTTTCTTCGACCCTGATCCTCTGGAGCTCTACGCCCTCTGGAAGACGGGCCGCTATCCTATCCCATATGTACACCGCAAGCGCCTCGGCGGTCGGTATGGACTTGCCGTAAGCAAACTCCGGTACGTCCTCGTTTAGATGCCTGTGATCGAACTTCTCGATCACCTCCTCCCTGAGAATCTCATCGAACTGCTCAAGTCCGATTATCATCGATGTGTCAACTGACAGCTGACCGCCGACAGTTACCAAGCACCGGTAATTATGTCCGTGTCCCTTCTCGTTGGCACACTTGCCAAATTCTTGATCGTTCCGCTCTGCCGTCCAGTCAGGACGGAAATATCTGTGGGCGGCGCACCGCCAGGGCGGGTTCGAGAAGCCATTCGAGGCTTTGCGGGCGGCCCTTGGGATTCAAGAGCCGATCCCCACCGATCTCCCAGGAGATGAGTTCAGGTTTCTGATGGAAGCCGTCATGGAGGGTGGCGAGTTCTGGATTCTGACGGCGAGAAATCTGGAAGAGAACATGCCGGTCGGGATCGTCGGCGGGATACGCAAGCAGGAGGTGTTGGAGCCTCATGTCGAGTGGTTCCCCTGGGCTACGTCCCGAAACAAGGTAGAGGCCATCCTGGCCTACATAGAGGGCATGAGACAGGACACCTCGCTGTTGATTTATACCGATATTGAAGAGAAGAATTTCTGGATCAGGATGGCGCAATACGGTGTCATCAGGCGGGTCGGGACTTATCACCGCCGTGACGGCAGGGTTTGGTGGATTTGGCAGGAAGCGAGGCCGAATTAGATGAGCGGTTTCTTCGAGAATGTCGGCAGCTTCTTATTCGGCCCCAGCAGCACGCCAACACTGCCTAAATTCACCACCACGACTCCGGCTTTCCGGCTGGCCTCTCAGGGGGGCGCTACCACTCTTACGAGGCAACAAACCCCGATATTGGCAAGGCGGCTCCAACGTGGGAGCAGGATATTCGGTGACATCGACCTCCTACGTTCCGAGGTGCGTCCTGGGTTCGGGCGCTTCACCGAGGCGGCGGTCAAGACCATACGGAGTGCTGCGGCTCGCCGTATCGGCGATTTGAGGGCTCAGTTTTCCCGGCGGCGCGTCTCAGGGGCGTCCTTTGCCGAGGGCGAGATCACCAGTACGCAATTAGGCTTTGCCGAACTGGAAGAGAAGGTAAGGACGCAAGCTCTGTTGCAGGAGATCGCCACCACGACACAGCTTTTGACGCAGGAAGCTGATCTGCTTCAGCGTGAGGTTGTGAACGAGCTTAACGAATTACAAGTTGCCACTGGCTTTGCTCAGACGATGGTGCAAGCGATTTCGGCGCAGACTCTATTGCAGCAACGAATACAAGCAGAGCAGATTGCCGCCGCCGGGGCCGCCCTTGGTGAATTTGTCAATATAGGATTAGAAGGATTTGGTTTCGGTGGGTAGGTAATTGATATGGCACATGGCGGACAATTCGGCTTTGGCGGCTTTGCGGAAGCCCTAGCTTCTGGGCGAGAGGGCCGTGCCGAAGCTCGCCTAGAAAGTGGCCGCCAGCGTTTTCAAGAGCGTGAACTTGGGTTGAAGGAACGCCAATTTGAATCCGATCTAGCGAAGGAACACAAGGACGAGCTAAACCTTATTGAAGAAAACTTCCGAGGCACTATTGATATTCTGGCGGAGGTATTGAGGGGCGGGGGCTCGTTGGAGGAACGTCCTGCTCTTAATCAGCATGTGCAAAGCCAGATCGCCACTGTTTCCAAGATTGACCCGGTTCGCGGGCAGCGCATGGCCAATCAGTATGCTGCCCTGCAAAGGACGCCCTCTACGGTGGGGAGAGAAGCCGTAACGACGGCTGAGGCTGGTGTTGCACAGGCACAGGCAACGGCAGAGGAATTACGGGGTGCTGGTGTTCCTGTCACGCTACAAGAGACCGCACAGGCTCAAAAGTTGTTGCCAGCACCAGTAGCCCCGCCAGCATCGGCCTTCGTGGATGAATTTGGCAATCTGAAAACCACAGTGAGCAATTCCACGCGGCAGTTCGTG
>JACZUR010000133.1 GCA_022573095.1 Gemmatimonadota bacterium
ACCCGCCACTCGTTCTGAACTGGACCGCGGTGCTGCCGAGAGCCCTGCCCTCCGGAGTACGCAAGACAGATCGAATATTAGGACCCGTAACCGGAATCTCACCCGCTGCCACGCCAATCCTCAACTCGATCACTCGTCCAGACCGACCCGTTCTATACGCTCGCAGCGCCCGGACGCCGGCGGCATCACTCCGATCGATCCCGAGCGTCGCTGGCAGGGTTTCATCCAGAATGCGTTGCAACTCGGCCTGGGTCCATGCGACCGTCCATCTGAAGTTAGGGGAAATATCGCAGTAGTATCCATCGCCGTTTCGGTCGGATACGGGTCGAAGATAGGGAAGTTCGCTCGTGTTTCGGAAAGCTTCGTCGGGAGCGGCCGTGGAGTAGCCGCAGGTGGAGTGGAAAAAGGCGCTGATCAACTCACCACCGTAGGTCAGAACTTCACCGTGCGTGGCTCCCACGGCTTCGACCGTTCCGGCGTATTCGGTTTCCAGCCCTCCGTAAACCTGGTCCGCAATGGACGCCATCACGTCGATACCCAGCGACGCGAACTTTCCGCGGTTCTTTAGCGCATAGGTCCGTGACGCCACAGCTTGAGCCCGGAGCGCCGCAGTCTCGTTCCTTCCTCGCCGCCCCATCTCGGCACCGACCACGCTGGGAAGGTAGCTCTCCAGGCCAACGACGTTAACGACCGTGAGCACGCCACGCGAAGATCGAACCTCCACTTGACCCCGATAGCGAGAACCGTTAAAAGTGACCGTTCGCTCACCGCTACGGCCGCGGAACGTCAGCACACGATAAACGCCGGAGCCACTGCCATCGGGAATTCGGACTCTATCACCGTCGGAAACCATGTGCACCGTCCGGTTACCACCGGTCCGGAAAGCGATCCGATTCGCATTGCGTACTTCCAGGCCTCCCTCGCCGCGCAGTTCTATAGACGAGCTTGTCGTGCTGAGGCCCACGCGGAGCGACGGCTCACCCCGGACTCGACCAATCGACGCGGGTCGCGCGCACGTTACAGCACTCGCCGCTGCAACCGCGCTAAGAGTTAGCAGCCTCTTCCAGGGCATCGGCCAACTTGTCTATGGTATCAGTGATAACTCCATCTGTGTGCGCCTCTGAGACGAACGCGGCTTCAAAGGGGGACGGTGCGAGAAGAACCCCCCGGTCGAGCGCGCATCGGTGGAACGCCGAGAACAACTTGGCGTCGCCAGCTTTCGCATCCTGAAAATTCCTCACAGGCTCGCTCGTGAAGTGAAGTCCCCACATCGCCCCTTCGCAGTCGACGGTCAGAGGAACGCCGAGGTTCCGCGCCGCAGAAGCCAGTCCGTCGGTCAGACTTGCGGTGCGCTTCGCCAGTTTCGCTAGAATCTCTCCGTCCTTCAAGGCCGTGAGAACCGCCAGTCCTACAGCCATCGTGAGTGGATTCCCGGATAGCGTTCCCGCCTGATAAACCGAGCCCTGTGGCGCAACCATCTCCATCAGCTCTTTTCGCCCGCCGTAGGCTGCCACCGGCATCCCTCCCCCAATCACCTTACCGAGCGTGGTTAGGTCGGGAACGATTCCAGCAGTCTGCTGGAAGCCACCCAAAGACACGCGGAAACCGGTCATCACCTCGTCAAAGATGAGGAGACCTCCCTTCTCCTTCGTGAGAGTCCGCAGGGTCGGCAGAAAATCGGGTAGCGGACGGATGAAACCAGAATTTCCCACCAGCGGTTCGACGATAACGGCGGCGATCTGGTCGCCCCTTTTCTCGAAAATCTCATGTACCGAGTCGATGTCGTTGTAGGGACAGGTGAGTGTCAGTTCGGCCACCTCTGTAGGAACACCCGGGCTGTCCGGGAGGGAAAGCGTCGCCACACCGCTTCCAGCCGCGACTAAGAACGAATCCGCGTGGCCGTGGTAGCATCCCTCGAACTTGAGGATCAGTTTGCGGCCGGTTGCGGCACGCGCCACTCGCGCAGCGGACATCGTCGCCTCAGTACCGCTGCTCACGAAGCGGATCATCTCGATCGAAGGCATCAGTTCGCATACGAGTTCCGCGATCTCGATCTCCCCCGGACTGGTCATTCCGTAGCTCGTACCACGCTCTACGGCGGCTTTCAGCGCGTCGGTGACACGTTGGTCGGCGTGACCGAGAATCGTAGCTCCCCAAGACATGACGTAGTCGATGAACTCTCTCCCGTCGACATCTATGAGGTAAGCACCCCGGGCATCCGCTACGACGAGAGGCTTTCCGCCTACCGCCTTGAAAGCCCTGACCGGTGAGTTAACTCCCCCGGGCAACACACTTCTCGCTCGCGCGATGTACGAGTCCGACTTGCTCATGTTATGGCAACAGCTTCGAAATCGTAGTTGTAATTATCTGCGATCCTAACGGTCAGAAAATCAAAGGGCTGCGCCGATCCACTCCCCTCAAGGTGGGTAATCCCATCACCATCGCCGGCCAGCCATTTCACTCTGCCAACCAGCCGTTCGGAGTCGACGGTAGCTTGTCGCATCCGAGCGATATCACGCCGAGTTTCATGTGCGAATCGTTATCGAACTAGAGCGGAGTTCATGGGCTGATAATATAACCGGTGATTGCTGCCAGACACGTTCATTGCGACAAAAAAGGCGGCCACCGGGCCGCCCTTTGTTTCAAGCGCCCGAAAGCGCGTCTACCCGAGGTAGCTCTCGAGGCACCTGGCTCTTGTAACATGCCGCAGACGCGCCAGCGCTTTCTCTTTGATCTGTCTTACTCGCTCCCTGGTAATTCCCATCAGACTCCCAATCTCTTCCAGCGTCATCGGCTCCTGGTTCTCGAGACCAAAGTAAAGCTTGAGTATTCGAGCCTCTCTCTCCTTGAGAGATTCGAGTACCTCACCGATGGACTCGGTGAGTGCGTGCTCGAAGGTCTCGTCGTCCGGCCCGGGTTTCTGAGTATCGGGCAAATAATCCAGCAGCTTGTTGTCTTCCCCCGGTGTAAGGGGAGCATCAAGAGAAAGATGGGCCTGGGAGATCGAAAGAGTCTTGGCAACCTCTTCCTGGCTGATATCCATACCTTCGGCGATTTCTTGTACCGTCGGTTCCCTGCCCAATTCCTGGAGCAGTGCGGACGAGCGTTTGCCGATGCGGTGCAGCGTACCTGCCCTATTGAGCGGCACCCTGACGATCCGGCTCTGTTCGGCGAGGGCCTGAAGTATGGCCTGGCGAATCCACCACACTGCATACGAGATGAACTTGATACCCTTGGTCTCGTCGAATTTGTGCGCGGCGCGTATGAGCCCGAGATTGCCCTCGTTGATCAAATCGGAGAGACTCACGCCCTGATTCTGGTATTTCTTAGCCACCGAGACCACGAATCGGAGATTACTGCGTACCATTTTGTCGAGAGCTGCTCCGTTCTCCTTCCTGATCTCACGAGCCAGTCTCGCCTCTTCTTCCCTGTCGATTAGCGGGTACCGGCTGATCTCACGCAGATATTGGTCGAGGGACCCCTCATCCTTCAGAACCTTCTTGACAGCACTAACAGTCATCTGTGCAGGCTACCTCCATAAGTACGTCATAATTACAAATACCAATCCATCATTAGGACACACTGCTACACACTCCTATCACCGATACTTGTCACGGGAAGTTCGTGACGAAAATCACTCAGGGTCAAAACCCCGATCGCCCTTTCACCGACACACTGTTACAAGCGTAATTCACCGTTTCACGCACCCATACGCGCGTGAACATTTGCGGGGCGATTGTTGAGCGTGATATTGAATTCTGAGTGGGATTGAGATTGGAGACTCTGGCGTACCAAGGAACGTAAGCTGTGTCGTAATTCGAGTAGCACTCATTATTCGACATCCTCTATGTCGTGGTACGATTGCATCTTAGCGACTACTTCTCAACGGCGCAACCGTTACCGACCATCCCTTCCGTCCTGCCCAGGCGCGCAATTCCGCCGCAAGCTCGGCGGGGCCGCACTCGTGTTCCACTGTCGCGGCAACACACGATGTCATTTCTCCACGTGCAAACTGCGCCCGAAGAACCCTACTCGATGGTATGTCTCCCAGCGAAGCGAGAGTCAGAGGTTCACCGTCGTCGCTGAAAATCACCGCCACCGATGAGTGTCGCGCGTCCATGCCAACATAGTGCGACCCTCCTGAAGGCGTTGCCTAACTAATTTGTTGCCGTTTGGTGCATAGTCGTGCAGGGGATACGTTGGCATCATTCGTAGGTATCGATCTGGGCTCGCTGGAGCCTGCCCGAATAGTCGACATACAGCACCTTGGTTTCGGTATAGAAGTCGTAAACCTCCCAGCCGCCCTCGCGGTGCCCGTTACCGGTCTGCTTTACGCCTCCGAACGGCAGGTGTGCCTCCGCCCCTATGGTAGGCGCGTTGATGTACGAGATCCCAGTGGCCAGTTCAGTCATCGCCTTGAACGCCCCGCGCACATCTCTCGTGTAGATCGAGCTGGACAGCCCATAGACCACATCATTGTTGACCTTGATCGCCTCGTCCAGGCTCCGGACCTGAATTACACTGAGGACCGGCCCGAAGATCTCCTCTTGCTCCAGGCGGCTTCGGGGTTTGACTCCCGCAAACACCGTGGGCCTATAGAACCAACCCTTTCCGAGCCGCGCCCCACGGGGAACCTTCCCACCGACCTCGAGGGACGCGCCTTCTTCCTGGCCGATTCTGACATATTGCTTGACCTTGTTGCGAGCGTCTTCGTGAATCAACGGTCCTACATCTGTACTCGCTTCCAGTCCGTCTCCCAGTCGCAGTTTTTCCGCCGCGTCGCAAACCATGCGCAAAAACCGGTTGTGTACCTTCTTGTGTACGATCAGTCGCGATGTAGCCGTACAGCGCTGCCCAGCCGTGCCAAAAGCCCCCCAGAGGACTCCTTCGAGAGCAAGATCGAGGTCGGCGTCATCCATCACGATCTGGGCGTTCTTACCTCCCATCTCGAGGGACAGCCGTTTGTGCACGCGGCCACAGGTTTCGCCGATCACGGACCCGGTGGCCGTTGATCCGGTGAATGAGATGACCGGCACCGAGGGGTGATGCACCAGTGCCTCACCGACGACCCTACCGTAGCCGTGAACCAACTGAACGGCCTCCTGCGGCAGTCCGGCCTCAAGCAGGATTTCGACGAGCATGGTGGCGGTCCGGGGAACGTCATGAGACGGCTTGAAGATCACGCTGTTACCGCATACCAGCGCCGGAAACATTTTCCAGGTGGGGATCGCCATAGGAAAATTGAAGGGAGTAATCAATCCACAAATCCCAATGGGTCGCCGATACGTCATAGCCCACTTGTCCCTCAACTCCGAGGGAACAGTGTGGCCGAAGAGCCGCCGGCCCTCGATTGCTGCGTAGTACGCGGTGTCTATGCCTTCCTGGACATCACCCCTGGTTTCGTCCAGCACCTTGCCCATCTCTTGAGTCATCACACGGGCAATCTTTTCCTTGTTTTTTACGAGCAGGTCTCCAGCGGCTTTCAGTACCTCACCGCGGAGAGGGGCGGGCGTTTTTGACCAGACCTCAAACCCCCGCGCGGCCGACCGGACAGCCCGTCGCGCGTCCTGTACACCAGAGTCAGGGAACAGACCCACGATCTGATTCCAGTTAGCCGGGTTTCTATTCTGGAAATATTTGCCGGTTGACGGCTCTACCCACTCGCCGCCGATATAGTTCAAGAATTTCTTTGCCATCAATCAAGCTCCGATTACACTGCGGATTGAAGGTAACTAAGGGGATCTTTCCAGTCCGTACTTTTCTATCTTCTTGTAGAGGTTGCTTCGCGGCATCGCCAATCGGCGGGCCGTTTCACTCACATTCCACCCGTTTTCTTCCAGCTTGGCCTGCAGGAATGTTTTTTCCGCGCTCTGCCTGAACTGCTCGAAGGTTCCTTCCCCTTCAAAACCCGCCAGCGAACCCTTACCAATTCCACCTCCCAGTGTATCAATATCCGCTTTACTAACCGACTCGCCGCTAGAGAGAATCAGTAAGCGCTCAACCGCATTTCGCAATTCGCGAACATTACCTGGCCAATTACGGCGGCAGAGCGCCTCCACGGCGCCCGTGTCAAACTCCTTAGCCTGCAACTTGCCCTTCGACGTCAGATCATCCCGGAAGTATTCCACCAGCGCCGGGATATCGTCTCGGCGTTCGCTAAGCGGTGGAACGTGGATCGGCACGACGTTGAGGCGATAAAAAAGATCCTCGCGGAACCGGCCCTCTGCAATTTCTTGTTCGAGCAATTTGTTCGTGGCCGCGATTACCCGGACGTCGACTTCGACTGAGTCCGGGGCACCGATCCGTGTAATGACGTCCTCCTGCAACGTCCTGAGCAGCTTAGCCTGGGCCGCCAGGCTCAGATCACCCACCTCGTCGAGAAAGAGCGTCCCCTCGTGGGCAAGCTCAAACTTCCCTGCTCGATCCTGAATTGCTCCGGTGAAAGACCCCTTTACGTGGCCGAACAGTTCGCTCTCGATGAGCTCAGATGGGATAGCAGCGCAATTTACTTCGATGAAGGGTCTTGCAGCGCGCGGAGAGCCGTTATGGATCGCGCGGGCGATCAATTCCTTGCCGCTCCCGTTTTCGCCGGTAATGAGCACCCTCGAGGCCGTGGGG
>JACZUR010000134.1 GCA_022573095.1 Gemmatimonadota bacterium
CCGGAATCCGCCCGGCGCCCAGAGAATCAGAAAAGCCGGGGAAAACGGCCACCAATCCGCCTGAATCCAAGGCGAATAAAGCGGGGACAGATAATACGGCGCGTCCTCGGGCCCCACATAAAAATGCACGCCCTGAAAGGCCGCACAGGTGAGGTAGACGACGAAGAACAGCAATCCCAACCCAGTGGCCGTGGGCCCCAGCCACCAGTTGTCCGTCCGCTCGGTGACAAACAGCGGCCGTTGCAGGGGAAGGGAGGGGGAGGTTTCATTCATGCTGAAAACTCATCTGCAAAACATTTTTTTAACAACCCAGGTTTTTAACCCGGAAAATTTTAACCACCCGGATTTCTTTAACCACCAGGTGTTTTTAACAACCAGTGAAGTGGTGAACATGCCGGCCGGTTCGGTGGCATCCTCGATCCACGGCCCTGGGTAAGGCCGGTCAGGGTTCGTTTCCTGATGGAATCAAGGGTATTTCCGGAAACGCGGACATGGAAAGGGTTTCATTGCCGAATTGGTATTGGAACGCCCCGAAGGAAACATGCCAGGGTGGTTCCGTCGAGCCGGAATCCATCCGTGTCCCGGAGGCCGGCCTCGAAGCCTTCGGACTTTCGGACCACTTTGCTCCGTCGGGTGTCGAGGTCGACCCTGAGACCGGCGTAGTGAGAGAAGTCGGTCGCATCGGAATCCAGCGCGCTCTGGAAACTCGCAGAGTTGGGCCGGTGGGTGCGTTGGCCGAGGGCTGGAGGAGGGTTGTCACTGACGGAGCGAATATCCTCGGTGTCTTGCGCGGTATGTTTACAGGTAGGCTTTCGCCGAGAGAGCTGGGTGGTCCAATATTCGTAGCGCAGCTTTCCGGACAGTTCGCACGCATCGGATTCGACGTGTTCTTGAGCTTCATGGCGTTCTTCTCTGTTAACCTCGCGATACTGAACTTGCTCCCGATACCGGTGCTGGACGGAGGACACCTGATATTTCTCATTGCCGAGGGAGTCAGGGGAAAGCCGCTGCCGGCCAGCGTACGGCTTCGACTGAGCCAAATTGGACTGACTCTGCTGCTGGGTTTGATGCTCCTTGCGGTGACGAACGACGTGATGAGGCTCTTCGAGTAAGGCTCGCGTCAGGGCAATATCCTACAACAGCGCGATGGTGGCGAGCAGCGCGAGTAGGCCTAATATCGCTAGTACCTGAACGGCCAGCTTGAGTTTGTTGCGGGTTTCCTTCGGCTTACCGGGCAAAGCGGTGATGGAAAGCGTGCCGCCGAAGTTTGCGGTCATTCGCTGCTTGTCAGAGATGTGTTTCAGTTCGTCCAGGAGCGAGTCGGCCGATTCATAGCGGTCGTCCGGATGCTTTGCTAGGCACTTGAGGATGATTCTCTCCAACCGTTTTGAAAGTTCTGGACGCAGCTTGCGGGGTCTTTCTGGAGTAACCTCCACGTGCATCCGGGCAAGTTCGAACCAATCGGTGGATTTGAACGGTAATTCACCGGTAGCCGCTTTGTAGAGAGTGACGCCGAAGGCGTAAAGATCTGAACGCCCGTCTAGAGAGCGGCCCTGTGCCTGTTCGGGCGAGACGTAGTGCGGCGTTCCTATTGTCATATTTGCGCCCGTTGCGGCTACGTAGCCTGAGATGGCCCTCGCGATCCCGAAGTCCGTTAGCACTGCGGTACCGTCACCGCGGAACATAATGTTTTCCACCTTTAGATCTCGATGGATGACGCCCGCTGCGTGCGCCGTGGACAGGCCGCTCGCTACGTCCATCGCCATCGTATGTAACACCGGTTCCTCCAGTGTCCCGAACTTATCCAACACGCTCGCCAGGGAATTCGGATACAACTCCATGGCGAAAAAGGTGAACCCGTCAGCGTGTCCGAATTCGATTATCTTGACGATGTTAGGGTGATCGAGGGCCGCAGCGACTTCGATTTCGTTGCTGAATCGTTGCTCGAACTGCTTATCGCCCGAGTACCTGGGCTTTAGGATTTTGAGAGCGACCCTGTCTCCCCCGCCTGCAGGCCGGCTAGAGAAGACCCAGGCGAACCCGCCCCTCCCCAGCAGCTCTTCCACAGGATAGGCGCCAATGGTGCGTCCTATCAGTTTCTCAGCACCGTCTTCAACGCTCATTTCTGGAGATATTGCACTTTACAGTGTTCAAAATCGGGTTTAAAATACACAGTTTGATTGTTTACGGGTTAACATATTGAAAGCCCGCGTCCTGCTGGAGGATACACGTTTGATGAGCTTTAACAAGGACGCCGTTATCGCGAAGCACCGGTCGAGCGAGAGGGACACCGGTTCCACCACCGTTCAGGTGGCTCTCTTGACCGAGCGAATCAATTCGCTGACGGACCACTTTCGCAGCCATAAGAAGGACCATCACGGTCGCCGTGGCTTGCTAATGATGGTTAGCAGACGGCGCCGTCTTTTGGACTACCTCAGACGAAGCGATCTGGAAGGCTATCGTAAGCTCATCAACGAGCTAGGCCTCCGCCACTAGGGACGGGTCGGGCGTGAGGTGTCCAGGATCGAGCACTCTGGGCGCCAATCGAATCTCTGTGCTCCACAGGTAACTCTCAGTGTTGGAAGTCACCAAATCATTTGCTGGCCGGGAGCTTCGTATCGAATCCGGCCGGTTCGCAAAACAGGCAGCCGGAAGTGCTGTTGTTCAGTACGGCGACACCATGGTTCTCGTCGCAATCACCGCCGCCAACAAATTCTCATCGCTACCGTTCTTTCCCCTCACCGTCGAGTACAAAGAGAAGACCTATGCGGCCGGTAAATTTCCAGGCGGGTTCATCAAGCGCGAGGGACGTCCGGCGGAATCTGAGATTCTCACGGCGCGAATCATCGATCGTTCCATAAGACCGCTGTTTCCCAAGAGTTTCCAGAACGAAGTCCAGGTCTTTGCCTATGTGATCTCTACGGATCAGGAAAATGGTGCTGACGTGGTAGCGCTGAACGGTGCTTCGGTGGCTCTCGCGCTGTCGTCGGTACCCTGGGGCGGTCCGGTTGCGGGTGTTCGGATCGGGCGAGTGGATGGCGAGTTCGTGATGAACCCCACATTTGAGCAATTGGAGCAAAGCGATCTCGACATGTTCGTCGCGGGGAACGCCCAATCGATCCAGATGGTTGAGGGCGGCTCGCTGGAATTGAGCGAAGAGGAAATTGCCGACTCGCTTGCGTTTGCCCAGAAGGGACTTGCGGAGGTGGTGGCACTCCAAAATGAACTGATCGAGCAGGCTTCTACTGCGAAGATGGAGTGGGTTAAGAACGAGGCGCCTGAGGAGCTTACGGCCAGGGTGAATGACTTGGCGGCGGAGCGGGTGAAGACCTCCCTCAATCTTGCCGAAAAGAGCGAGCGCTCAAAGGCGCTCGAAGAGTTGCGTCAGGAGATCAAGACGCAGGTTGCAGAAGAGTTTCCGGAAGAGGCGGATCGAATCGGATCGGAGTTCGACCAGCTCGTTTCAACTACGATGCGATCGCAGATTCTCGAAACGGGAGAGAGAATCGACGGACGCGATGCTGATACCGTGAGGGACATTACCTGTGAAGTCGGGCTCATACCTCGGACTCACGGTTCCGCTCTCTTCACGAGAGGGCAGACTCAGGCTCTGGTTACTACCACTCTTGGCACAGTGGCCGATGAGCAGCGTCTGGATTCCATTGATCGCAGGGAGCAGACTTCCAAAAGTTTCATGCTCCACTACAACTTCCCTTCGTTTTCGGTGGGGGAGGTGCGTCCGATTCGTGGAGTCTCTCGACGCGAGGTAGGCCACGGCAACCTCGCAGAACGAGCCCTGCAGGCTTTACTCCCTCCGTACGACGAGTTTCCGTATACAGTCAGAGTTGTCTCGGAGATTCTGGAATCAAACGGCTCATCCTCGATGGCCACCGTCTGTGGCGGGTCTCTGGCACTCATGGATGCTGGCGTGTCTATCAAATCGCCCTGCGCCGGCGTTGCCATGGGATTGATAAAAGAGGGAGACAAAGTTGCCATCCTGACCGACATTCTCGGGACGGAAGACCACCTAGGCGATATGGATTTCAAGGTTGCCGGCACGAGAAACGGCATTACGTCAATTCAGATGGATATCAAGATCGACGGACTCGATCTTGCACTGTTGAAGGAGGCCCTGGAGAAAGCTCGAGTAGCGCGTCTCCACATACTCGACGTGATGGCCGAGACCTTGGCGCAGGCGAGAGACGACCTCTCCGACTACGCGCCACGCATTATCACGGTGCAGGTAAATCCTGAGCGCATCGGTGAGATCATTGGGCCAAAAGGCAAAACGATCCGCGGCATTCAAGAGCAGACGGGTGCTGAGGTGAATATCGACGATAGCGGCGTAGTTACGATTTCGTCGATAAGCGGGACAGCTGGTGAAGAAGCGCGTAGGATTATTGAAGGTCTGATTGAGGAACCCGAGATTGGAAAGATCTACGAGGGTGTGGTGAAGAGCACTACTCAGTTCGGTGCATTCGTCGAGATTCTTCCAGGTACGGAGGGTTTGCTGCATATCTCGGAGTTGCAGCACGAGCGGACCGAAAAAACCGAAGACGTGGTGAAGAAGGGCGACACGGTTAAGGTCAAACTCTTGGCTGTTGACGACCGTGGGAAGATGAAGTTGTCGCGGAAGGCTCTCTTAGAAAAGAGTTAGCGGAGTCGATGAAGACTGAGAGACTCGACGAGGGTCTTTATCGAACAGTAGCCGACAACGGTGTTTCGGTGCTTTCAGAGACCCTCACCGGAGTGCGTTCGGTGGCTGTGGGAATCTGGGTGAAGACTGCGTCGGCCCACGAACCGCGCGGCAAGATGGGACTGTCGCATCTGCTCGAGCACATGGTGTTCAAAGGCACGAAGCGGCGCTCGGCCCGGGAGATCGCCCTCGAACTCGAATCGCGCGGCGGTTCGCTGGATGCTTTCACTTCCAAGGAACACACGTCGTTCCAGGCGCGTGTACTCGACGAAGACCTTCCGCGGGCGCTTGACATCCTGACTGAAATTGTGCGGGAACCCACTCTGCTCGAGGCCGACCTCGACTTGGAACGGAAAGTTGTACTGGAAGAAATCAGTACTGTGGACGACACCCCCGACGACCTGGTTTTTGAGTTGCATTCCTCCGCCCTGTGGCCTGAACATTCCTATGGTTACTCTATTTTGGGAACACGGGAGTCGGTTGAAGCGTTCACCGCTGCCGATTTGCGTGAACTGCACGAGAGAACGTACCATCCCAAACACGTTGTCATCGCAGCCGCCGGCAACCTCAACCACGAGGTCCTGCTCAAGCTCTTGACCAAGTGCGGCTGGTTCACTTTCGAACCGGGTCCGGAACCGGCGGAGGTTCCAGCGGTCCCCAAAGCGGTCCGCACGGAGGATCGTGTCGAACGGGAGTCGGCCCAGACGCATATAGTTCTAGGGACTGATACGTTCAAGTATACAGACGACCGGCGGTACCCGTTGATGCTCCTGAACTCGGTTCTGGGTTCGGGAATGTCGAGCAGGCTGTTTCAGACGGTGAGGGAAGAGCTGGGGTTAGCGTATTCGGTGTTTTCTTATCAGTCGTTTTATCTTCACTCAGGCGTAACCGGAGTCTATGTAGGCACTCACCCCTCCACGGCGGAGAAAGCATTGGTGACGATCCGACGCGAACTCGATAGATTGGCGCTTGAAGGGCTGCCGCCCGATGACCTAGCGGGTGCTAAGAGACAGATCAAGGGCCAGATAACCCTCGGTTTGGAGAATCCCGCCGCGAGAATGTACAGATTGGCGGGATTGACGCTTCACGGAGAACCTTACAAAACGATCGACCAGGTGCTCTCTGACATCGATGGTGTCGGCGCCGACGAGGTTGCAAGTGTGGCGGATAGTTTTTTCCGGTCCAGCGAGCACACAGTAGTCTGGCTGGGTCCCAGCTGAGACGATTGAGCGAGGGTCACTTCCCAATGCAAATCGGTGTTCCGAAAGAAATAAAGTCCAACGAGTATCGGGTCTCGGTAATCCCCGCAGGAGTCGAGGTATTGGTTGGAGATGGGCATACGGTCTTGGTTGAGCGCGGAGCGGGCGTGGGGAGCGGATTTACCGACGATGCATACCAGGAGGTTGGCGCGCTAGTCGTGGAGGGGTGCGAGGAGGTGTGGCAGCGGGCTGACATTATCGTAAAGGTAAAAGAGCCGATTGAACCGGAGTGGCCGCTAATCAGGCGCGGCCAGGTGATTTTCACGTACTTCCACTTCGCTGCCAGTGAGGAACTTACGAGAGCGATAATGAAGTCCGGCTGCGTGGCGATCTCATATGAAACCGTTCAACTCCCCTCTGGCGAGTTACCGCTGCTAACGCCGATGAGCGAAGTTGCCGGCCGGATGGCGGTACAGGAAGGAGCTAAGTATCTGGAGCGGGTATGTGGCGGCATGGGTATTCTGCTTGGAGGAGTACCCGGCGTCTTGCCCGCCGAAGTACTGGTTCTAGGCGGTGGTGTAGTTGGGACGAACGCCGCCAAAATTGCGGCGGGAATGGGAGCGAGTGTAACGATCCTCGATGTTTCCCTGGACAGACTGCGATATCTCTCCGATGTGATGCCGGCCAACGTCAACGTGC
>JACZUR010000135.1 GCA_022573095.1 Gemmatimonadota bacterium
CGGGAGCGGGTTGCATGTTGGGGCGGCGAACAAGATCGAACGTGTCGTTTCATCTCGTAACGCCCCTCGCTCTGTCCCTCTGTGTACCTGCACCGCATATTAGCCCCCAATGTCTGAGCGACTGGAAGAACTAAAAGCCGCGCTTAAGGGCCGCTACGAGATCGACAAGGAACTCGGTCACGGTGGGTGTAGAGCTCCGATCATACCCCCCGATCACCACTGCTCATGCGAGGATGTCCGCCGGCGTACCTGAATTGGTCAGACCGGGTCCAGATGCGGGTCCACCGAAGGTTTACCAAAGCAAAAAGCCCTGTCTTTGCGGGCCTTTCTTAATGTCCGGAGCTTTCTGTTGCAGGATCCTAAATCCTGCGCGTATACCAATACCTGACACGCCGCTCGCCAGCGGGCTCGCGCCGGTGAGAGCCAACGCCGCTCACTACATTCGCGCCTTTTGGTCCGCAACGGTCGCTCCTGACACTCGCGACCTGATGAGTCAACCCCGCTCATTTTCATTTGCGGCTCAGGATTCGCCACGGTCGCGAGGGCAAGAAAAATTAACCACTAAAGACCGCGAGACACAGTTTCTTACGGGGAAATGTAGTGGTCTCCTTAACCTCTGACGTCCAGACCCGGCCAGCGGTGTCACTCGGGTTTCAGCACCGCGGCCGGCGAGATCCTGGATGCTCGAATCGCCGGCACCATTGTCGCTAACAGAGCCACTATCGTCAGTCCCACAGCCACCATAACGAACATCAGCGGGTCGCGCGCGCTCGTGCCGTACATTTGGCTCGCGGTTATGCGCGCGGCCGCCCACCCCCCGAACAGCCCTACCGCGACCCCGACGCCGGCAAGCTTCAAGCCGTGGGTCATGATTAGTTGCCAGATGGAGCCCGACTCGGCCCCCAGGGCCATGCGAATCGCCATCTCGGTCGTCCGCTGCTGGACCGAGAATCCGATCACTCCGTAGATACCGATAGCGGCCAATACGGGTGCGACAAAGGCAAACGCGGTCAACAGGATCACCGCGAACCGTTTGCTCGCATACGAACCGGCAATCACCGTCTCGAAAGTTGCCACACGACCCGTGGCAATCGTGGGGTCGAGCGCTGCCAAGTCGTCCCGCACGGTCTGAGCCAGTTGCAAGGGTTCACCGTCCGCTCGGACGATCAGGGTCATCCGTCGAAATGGCGCCTGATTGTGCACGAAGAACACCGCGGGCTCCGGCGCCTCGGCGAGGCTGGAGAACTTGAAGTCTTCGACCAGCCCGACAATCTCCGCTTCTTGCTCCCCGGGATATGTACCTAAGCCCCCAAAGCCAGTGGGAAGCTGGTGTAGGTGCTTGCCGATTGGATCTTCGTCGGGAAATAGCAGGCGCTTGAACGCCTGGTTCACCACGACGACGGGCGGGGAACCCCGACGATCCGTCCGTTCCAGGTCTCGTCCACCGAGCAGAGGAATCCTCATGTTCTGGAAGAAATTGGGACTCACCTGCCTCAAGAACGCCTGCGGCTCCGATCCTTGCTGGAGCGGTGCGCGATCCCTGACGAAGATCGGCACCCGGAAGTCCAGCATTGGTCCGAACGGCAGACTCGAGATCGCCGATACGGATTGCACGCCGGGCGACGCCGAGAGCCGTTCGAAATACCGCTCGTAGAAGTCCGCGATGGCGGTGGAGTCGGCGTACGACGCAAATGGCAACGACAGTTCCGCGACGAGCGAGTTCGATGGGTCGAAACCGGGATTCTCCGCGGCCAGGTTGCGGAAACTCTTCACGAGCAGCCCTGCTTCCAACACCAACACCACGGCGAGGGCGAGTTCCAGTATCACCAGCGTGTTGCGCACGTTGGCGCCGCCTCTTCCGCCCGAACCCTTGGCGCCCTCGCCGAGCGCCGATCTGAGGTCCGGTGTGCCGGCCGCGAGCGCTGGGAACATCCCGAACAGCAACCCGGCGGCACCCGTTGCGCCAAGTGTGAACAGCAACACGCGACCGTCGATCACCGCCTGGTCCAGCAGGTCCATCTCTACGGGGGTGAAGAAGTGGATCCCCTTCAGCAACCCCACGGCAAGTGCCAACCCACCCAACGCCCCGATCGAAGCCAGAGCGATGCTCTCGGTGAGAAGTTGGCGGATTATGCGACCCCTCCCGGCACCGACCGCAGTCCGCACGGCGATTTCCGTAGCACGAGCTGCGCCCCGTGTCAGCAGCAGGTTCGCGACGTTGACCGAAGCAATGAGCAGGAGCACCGCAGAGGCGCCCAGGAGAATGAGCAAGGCCGGCCTCAGGTCGCCGACTATCGTGCGATGGAGGGTCTCCATGCTCACCCCGATATTGCGATTGGACTCGGGGAACTCTTGTTCCAGTCGGGTCGCGATTACCTGGAGATCGGACCGGGCGGTTTCCAGCGACACGCCCTCGTTCATGCGAGCTACGACGTTGAGGAACCGCCCCTGTCGCGGCTGTGTGGCGTTGATCGGAAACGCAACCCAGGCAACAGCCTTGCGAGGAAACTGGAAACCGGGGGGCGCGATCCCGATGACCTCGATGTTGAATCCCTCGGCCATGATTGACGTGCCGATGATATCGGGGTCGCCGCTGTACAGGTTCTGCCAAACGCCGTGGCCCAAAACGATCCGGAAGTTGCCTTGCTGTGTCAGCTCGGCATCTTCTTCCGTCAAGAACCGGCCTAGATGCGGTACCGCACCCATCATCTCGAACATGTTGACCGACACGCCGCCGGCCGGGATTTTTTGCGCGTTCCCACCGTCATCAGTGAACGTCGCGTCGTACGGGAAAAACGCGGCGAAGTCGCGGAAGGCCTGGGATTGCTCGCGATAGTCGAAGATCTCAGTGGAGCTGAAATCGCCTTGCTCGACGCCGGCCGGCAGGTTCGTGGTCCACACGCGGACCAGTTGTTCCGAATCGGGATAAGGAAGACCCTTTAGCAGGACGCCGTCGACCGCACTGAAAATGGCGGTGGTCGCTCCGATTCCCAATGCGACTGTTGCGGCGGCAATCGCCGCGAAACCGGGATGCTTGCGAAGGTAGCGAAACGCGTACTGAAGATCCTGGCGGAACGATTCCATATACTGCCGACCTCCATCGGGGACTTCCAAAGTCACCTATTTCCCAAGGCGTGGTGAGCGGGCGAGCCGGACTATGCTAAAAGGGCGAGGATTTGTTTGCTTGTCCTCTTGCGTAGTATGGATGGCCGGATTCTCTCCCGCTAACTAGCGCAGCCCGGGCGCGGGTCGCATGTTCAAGGGGCGAAATTGAGTGACGAACCTGCATGCAGCAACTATAACTGTATGTCACACGACGGATCCAGTATCCCAGCAAGGAGCGAGATATGAATTGTTAGACATCCGCCCTTGATGCCATATAAGACCACAATGACTCCCCTTTTACTTCACCGTAGTCGTCAACCAAATTTGTAGTTATTTCAGTGAAATAGAAATCAAGTTGGGTTTCACGCTCATGTTGCAATGGTGAAGAACAGAAACACATTTCATACCATTCAGTGAAACCAGATTCGGTCAGTACTGCCCTTTTCATTGCAGCAACAAGTTCTTCACCATCCGGTCGTTGGTTTGCTATGGTCCCATCAGTAAGTCTTAAATAAAACTCACCAATTTTATCTTCGATAATTTTTGCTTTAACTTTATATATCATATTGCTGCCCAACGATAAAGCTCGCCTGCCGCTATGAAGCGCAGCGGAATAGCGGTGGGTTACTTGATCCCCACAACCATCGAATCCGGTCCGACTAGGTGCTCGACGCGCGATTCACGGAAGCCTGCCTCCGCAAGCCAACTGCAACAGTCGGGGCCGGTATAGTCGAAGCCCCCCGGCGTCTCGATCAGCATGTTGAGGCTCATCAGCAGCCCGAAAGCGTTCTCGCGGCGATCGTCATCGATGATCGAGTCGTGGATTATCAACGCACCGCCCTCGGGTAGCGCTTCGTGTGCTTTGCTGATCAGCATGCGCTTCTCGTCCAGGTTCCAATCGTGCAGGACATGGCCCATGGCGAGAACGTCGGCTTTCGGGATGGAGTCCTCAAAGAAATTGCCGCCGTAGAATTGGAGCCGATCACTCAGCCTGAACGACTCTACATACTTGTCGAAGAACGGCGCGGCCACCGGGAGGTCGAACGCTCCTCCGGTGATCTGTTTATTTGCCAGTGCAACCTGCACAGCTAATCCGCCCTCGGCGCCGCCGATGTCGATAAAGGTTTTGTAGTCGCTCCATGGGAAGTGCTGAGCGATTGCCTGATTGGCGCCCATGCTCAGCGCCGTCATAGCTCCCAAGAACGCTTCGAGCTTCGCTGGGTCACTGTAAATGGCTTCGAAGAAATTCCCACCCTGCTTGGCCTCGTTTTGCGGTGCCCCCGTGCGCAGGCCCTCGGTAAGGGATCCCCAGAAGCCATAGAGCCGTGCGTTGGCCATCTCGAGCATCCCTGCGAGGTAGGAGGGCTTGTTGCGGTCTAGAAAGACGTCGGTCTCCGGCGTGTTGGAGTATTGATCGTCTTCGCGTTTGAGCATTCCCAGCGCCACCAGGGCGTCGAAGAAGTCGCGCGCGCTGCGTGGATGAAGATCAAGGCGTTTGCGAAGAGCTTCGGCATCCGCAGGGCCCCGTGCAAGCTCGGTAAAGACGCCCAGCTCGATGGCACTGAGCAGAGTCTTGGAGCCCCAAAACCCGAGTCCGAGCTGCATGATTGCGTCCGGAGTTGGACGGTGAATCATCGTGACCTCCTTGCCATCCCAATGTGGCCGAGCTCGCTCTCGATCTCGTAACGATCGGCGAACGAGATCTTGAGGCGATTGAAAGTGTCGGTCATAGGTTGACGGAAGATAGGGCCACCATCGGGATACTGCGAGCAACCCATTGCGATTGTTCCAAAGTTGTGCTACTCCGTAGGGCGCATCGCGAACGAGGGCACCCGGAGCGCAGCGGAGGGACTAGTCCGAGCGAAGCGAGGCGAGAACGATTGAACGATTGAACGATTGAGCGATTGAGCGATTGAGCGATTGAACGAGGGAACGAAGGCGGTCGGCGGGTCGGCGGGTCAGCGGGTCAGCGATTACGATTTCCGATTTCCTGCTCCCCTGGACGCTGCACGCTGCACGCTGCACGAGAAAAGCGGTAAGCCGTAAGCGGATAAGTGACACCGTCTTTCACCGTCCTTTACCGTCCTTTACTGTCTATTCTTACCGATGGCCAACTAGGGTGATTCACAACGGTATGGGCAGTACGGAGTGGTTTCGATGGTAGACAGTTCTGATATCGTTTTCGAAACGTCAGCGGACGTTACCTGTCCGCACTGCGGGGAGACGGTTTCCATTCGCCTGGATCCGGGCGGCGGAACGGGGCAGGAGTATGTCGAGGACTGCGAGGTATGTTGCAGACCGTGGCGTGTCCGAGTGCGGTACAGATTGGATGGTTCAGCGCTGGTCCAAATCGAACCCACCGATTGAACCGGCAAACTCAGTGTTCCCGAGTATCCGTTTGACCGTAAGGTCTCCTAATTGCATACTCACGCGCGATCCTGACCGCTCCGCCGCCCCAACTCCTCAGTCGTTCCAGTTCAACAATGCGTTGAAAACCATCGGCGCATCGTGGTGATTCAAGTACCGATGCATGGGATTAAAACTGAACACCACAATCCTTCCCGCGCCTCCGGCACCGGCAGGCAAATCAAAAATCGCACCATGTCCGATTATTGAGTCACTGCCGCGTACGTCGCCGCTCAGGACGTAGGGTTTGTCTTCGGGCGACTCGTCCTCACCCTCCATATCGCTGTCTTCGTCGTCACCATCTCTCTCCGCCGGCGTCGGTTCGGGTTCGTCGGGCATTCCGAGCATGTCACCGGTGGTTTCAACTTCGTCGGCTAGAGGTTTCGTTCCGTATTGGAGGACTATGGTGCCGCGATCACGAAGGGCGGTCCTCCACAGGGGGAAATTGCCACGGAAGATGTGTGTCGTGTCCGGGTAGCCATACATGAACGGGTGATTCGGTTGGCGCGCCATTGCCCTGACCACCGACCCCGGGTGTGCGAGGCCGCTGGCGCTATACGATGAGAGGGTTCTGGTTAGACCTGTCTCCGCCACGAGGCGTGCCGAGTTGCCGAGCGTTACTATTGTTCCACCATTGTCGAGGAAGTTCTCAAACTCGATCATGCCTTCGAAACCCGGGCCACCCGTCATGTCGTCCGTGCTGCTGGGCGTACCGTGCGACGGAAACTCCGAGGTGGCCGTGTAAGGCATCGGACCAAAACGGGTATCCTGTCCGTGAACGAATTCGGCTGCGTTTCCAAAGGCGTGAGGAATCAGGATGACGTCAAACCTGCGGTGCAATCTTCCGCTCCTGACGTCGTCTTTGTGGATCGACGTGTACGGAATACCAAGCTGTTCAAACCAGTACCTGACCCAGCCTTCAGCCTGTGTTTCACG
>JACZUR010000006.1 GCA_022573095.1 Gemmatimonadota bacterium
AACAGCATCGTTCGCCGGACGATCAAAAAGCTAACCTCGTTATTCGAACCGGCGCCGCAGAAGCTGATCTTCGTGCCGGTCTTACGTTATCCGGTCACATGGACGTCGTGCCGGCGGAGGAGCCAGACTGGAGATCGGATCCCTTCTCACTCACCGAGGAGAATGGCGCGCTCGTGGGCCGCGGCGCTTGCGATATGAAGGGATTTATCGCTCTCGCGGTAAACCAACTACACAGAGTTTCGCGTCTGGCTCAGGCACACGCGTTCGCGCTCGTGTTGACCTACGACGAAGAGGTTGGCACGCTGGGCGCAAGACACTTGGTCGAGAACTGGCCGGGCATTCGCTCCTTGCCTAAGAATGTCATAGTCGGGGAACCTACATCCTTGCATGCCGTTAGAATGCACAAGGGACACGTCAAGATCGCCATAGAGTTGAGCGGCAAGGCGGCGCACAGCGGTTATCCGCATCTTGGTCGCAGCGCAATCGAACCGGCCGGAAAAGTAATCGCGGCGCTGACCGAGCTTCGGACGGAACTCGAGTCTGAGCGCGCTCCAAACAGCGACTATTTCTCCGAGGTTCCCCACCCCGCTCTCAACATCGGAACAGTTCGCGGCGGAGTAGCCGTGAACGTCATCCCTGACGAGTGCGTGATTGAAGTTGGCATCAGAACGTTACCTGGAATGCCTTCCGAGCAGCTGGCGGATAGGGTACGCAAGTGCCTGGTGCGATCGGTTGGATCGTCGAACTTCCGCATGAGACAGTCGGGCGAAAGCCCCCCAATGGAACTCGCTTCGGATGCCCAGTTGTACGAGACGATCGTCGAGGAACTTAAGCAGCAGGACACACATGCAGCTTCTTTCGCGACCGACGCGGGGTGGTTTCAATCCGCGGGGATGGAGTGTGTGTTGTTCGGACCCGGTGATATGGAAAACGCTCACCGCGCCAACGAACGAATTTCCATCAGCCAGCTCCGCGAAGCGGAAGCTATTCTCCACAAATTGATAGATCATTTTTGCGGCACCGAATACTGACGTGGCAGCTCCACAGATCATCGAAGCAGATGTCACCTGGACGGGCCACAGGTTCGAACCGTCAATCCAGGTGGTCACGAGTAACGGACTGGTAGAAAGACTCGGCGCGCTCGGCCTCGTCCCTACCAAAAAACTGTCAGGCAAGGCACTCCTACCTGGAATGGTCAACGTTCACTCACACGCGTTTCAAAGAGGACTCCGAGGGTCAGGCGACTTATTCTCCGACGGATCCGGAAACTTTTGGTCGTGGCGGGAGGCCATGTACAAGCTCGCGTCAGAGCTCGACGCTGAGAAGTTTGCCCATCTTTGCCGGCAGGCGTTCTCAGAAATGCTCACCGCCGGAATCACGACCGTGGGTGAGTTTCACTATCTCCACCACAGCGGCAGTGAAGAGAACTATGCAATGGACGCCGCAATTGTGCGCGCGGCGCAGGATGTAGGAATCCGGCTCGTACTGTTATCTGCATTCTACAACACTGGCGGTGTGAACAAACCTTTGAGCGAAAATCAGCAGCAATTCAAGACCGATTCAGTCGAGGCCTATTGGGATCAGTGGGATGAGTTGTGTTCACATCTGGATGAGAATACTCAGACCCTTGGCGTTGCAGCTCACTCCGTTCGAGCAGCTTCTCTCGCCGATATCAGTCAGCTCCACCGCGACGCTTGCCGGAGGAAACTGCCGTTCCACATGCACGTCGAAGAACAGAGAAAAGAGGTTGAGGAATTCAGAGCGGATTTCGGTAGGACTCCCATGTCCATGCTCACTCAGGAATTAGACGTTTCCGCCAACTTCACCGCCGTACACTGCACTCACACATCCGCCGAAGATATGGAACAGTTTCTTGCGGCTGGAGGCAATGTCTGCATTTGCCCACTCACGGAAGCGAATCTCGGGGACGGTATCCCTGCAACGCCCGATATAGTGGCGGCCGGCGGCCGCGTATGCATCGGTACTGACTCGAACAGCCGGATAAGCTTCAGTGAAGAGCTACGCTGGCTGGAGTACGTTCAACGTCTCCACCAGGAGAAGAGAGGTGTACTGGTCGGCGAGACTGGGAATGTCGCGAGAAACCTCTTCGAAATGGCAACCGTAAACGGAGCAAGATCGCTGAACGTGCAGTCCGGCGAGATTTCTCCCGGCTTCAATGCAGACTTTGTAACGCTGGACCTAACCGCCCCTGAACTCAGAGGTGCCGATCCGGACACCCTCCTCGAGGCGTTCATATTCGGGTGTGGGAATTCGGTGATAGCCGACAGGTGTGTTGCCGGCCGCTGGCTCTAGGCCAGCTGGCATATTGTCTCCTGATCACCCTTCGTGCTCATCCGCATCGTCCTGGACATTACCGAACCAAGACGTTCGAGGATCCACCTCTAGTATCCGCGTACTCGCATGCCGGTTGAGAAAATCGGCCGGTGCGACCCAAAAACGGGCGTCCCACAACATGCCCTCCAATTCAAACGGTTCCAAGTCGCCATCCTCGATGTCTAGCGTGACCTCGAGTTGAGCATCGCCATCGACGCCGTCTTTACCGTCAAGTGGCCTCCCTGACAACCATACCCCAGTAACCGAAACAGCATCACTGCTACCGCTGTCCAAGACACCCAGATCCCATTTTCGATCGCTAAATCCGTCCTCGACGATCGAACGGGCCAGTGCAATCGTGGTTCGGTGAAATAAAGTTAAGCTCACGAAGTTTTCAGTCCCAGCCGTTTTCCCTCTGCCTTTACCTATGATGCACGCCGTGACGCGTTTCGTCCAGAAGGGAGCTGGAGGAATTTCGATCCTTCACAAGTCGTCTGGGTTGCACCAGATTACCGGCGTCACAAAGCCTAGCAGGGATCCACGAACTTCCAATTGCCGAAACCAGTGCTGCGAACCGCCGTGTTCATTAGAGAGTTTGCACGCAAAGCGCACGAGGACAACGTTTTGTTCCTTGCCAGCGCGCTGAGCTTCGACGCTCTGTTGGCTGCGGTGCCGTTCGCGCTACTCTTTCTTTCGATCCTGGGCTATCTGATTGAAGGGACGTCTCCGGACGATCTGAGCAGCATACTGACCTTAATCTTGCCCGCACACGAAGCCGGAGCAAGCAACCCCCTAGCGCAGGCAGAGAGACTGATCACCAGTGTCGTCCAGAGCCGCCAAGATCTTACGCTCTATGGAATACCGCTGTTCATGATCTTCTCCACTCGACTCTTTGCCTCCGCGAGCGTTGCTCTGAATCAGATTCTACGTGTCGAGATCAGACGGCCCTTTCTTATCGGTATAGTGCGAGATATTGCTTTGGTGGTAGTTACAACGGTTCTCTTTGCAGGGAACTCACTCGTTACGATTCCGGCTTTCGACGTCACGTGGCTAAATCGCTTGACTGGTCACTTCCTGGCCGTAGTGTCGAGCGCCACGTTGTTCTTCGTGGTGTATTCCCTGGCCCCAGACAAACCCCTCAAGTGGGATGCCGCACTCGTAGCGGGTCTCCTTGCGGCAGTAGCGTTCGAACTGGCAAAGCTACTCTTTGGGTTCTATCTCGTGGAGTTCGCAACAATCACCAGAATAATTTCGCATACGAACGCCATTGCTCTAATACTGTTTGTTTTTTGGGTTTATTACACCGCCATTATTTTCCTTCTCGGCGGCGAGGTCGCGAGGCTATATCAACTGCGCCAAACGAGACGGCAAACTTCCTAACAAAACTGAAGCAATCCCTCACACGCAGGCTCAAGTCCTAACAGGCTTCCCGCCGGCGCTGTCAACCAAGTCTCCCTCAACACCGTCTTTGCGGTTCCACCGGAAAAAAAGAACTGCGCCAATTCCAACGATGATCAATCCACCGAGAATCTTCATAATCATAGCGGCGATACGCTGATCTTGAATCGTGCTCAGGCCACCGAACGGCGGAGCCAGCTCGTAGAGCGAGTATATAGGGTACTCCGAGAAAATGAGGAAAGAAGCGGGAATCGTCGTCACCAACAAGTTGGCCAAGAGGAACAGGAGGCGGCCGCCATAATGCATTGGCTTCCACTCGGGCAGGGGGGCCAAAATTTGCCACCAGAATACAAATCCTGAGAATACCCATGCCATGTTCACCGCGAATGATCCAGCCTGCGTAACCGTCAGTCCGTCGACCACTCTGGGTACATGCGACACTAGGAGAATGCCGTTGAAAGTCACGAGGGCGACTAGTGGGCGCGAGAACATTCTGGCCAAGGATGCAAGCGGCTTACTGGCCAGTAGGCGCCGCAACATCCACGGCGGCATACCCCAGATCATGAGAGGAGGGACTGCGAAGACAAACAGTACGTACTGCAGCGTGTGGACGCTGAGCAAGTAGCTCGCGCCGATCGCGGCCAGCGGCCAGTCGGCAGCAATCCAAAAGACCGCTACACCACCGACATAGCTGGCAAGCTGTCTTCCGCTACAATAGAGGCCCCTTCGTTTCCCCCAAACCCTTCCCGAGACGTACGCGATGATCAGCAGTCCAGCGATCAGCCAGACGCCCAAGTAGGGAGTCCAGGTCCAGTCCCATCTCTGATTCTGAGCGGAGCACCACCAGTTCACGTCAATACCGAGAAATTGATCGGCTCACAATCTCGAACGTCAACTGTCCCAAGTCGCGTCGACCAACATCGGTATGTCGTGAGCCCAATCTCGCTGCCGAGTACCGTGGGGATAGACTAGGTGAGCCCTATTATCCGTTGTGTACACAATGACCTGAGAGGGGTGGCCAACCAGATAGTTCGTGCCCTGAGAGGAATCCACAGCAGGCGGCGCCATGTTGAGCGCGTTCATGATTTCCCTCACGTGGCTCAAGTCGCCACGCAAACCGATAAAGGAAGTGTCGAAGTTATCGAGCCACTCGCGCAGCCGCCGTGGCGTGTCCCGATCCGGGTCTACAGTCACCATCACAACCTTCACCCGACTTGCAACGGAAGATTCCATATTTCGCAGAACCGAGGCAATGCCCGCCATGTGTACGGGACAAACATCGGGACAATTTGTGTATCCGAAGAATAATAGAGTGAGATACCCCTCCGTTTCAGACCGAAAGTCGAACCCCTTTCCCTCGGTGTCTTGGAGCACAAAATCCACTTTGTCCAGCGCCACCGGCAACTCTACTCCACGCAAATCACCGGGCCGCCGTGCTCCGCCCGAACCACACGACACCAACACGGACGTCAAGCCAAACAGGCCAGCCGTGAGCACCTTTGCCATCTCTCTAGTGGGACCGGTTGTCACTCGAAGCGTGCCCTACCTATGAAATTCGTATCAGTACCAAACCATATCTCACCGATGGCGCTATCAAAGTACATGTGCCTTACCGTCCCTCCCCCACTTGAAATCGCAGTGCCACCGAGAAACGTCGATGTCGCAGGATCGAACCCAACAAATCTGTTGGGGCGTGGTCCTGATTCGACCAGCCAGATCCGGCCCGTTCCGTCCAATGCCATGCCGTAGGGTAGGCTGGATCGGCCTCCAGGCAGCATCCATTCGCTATAGGACTGCGCCACGGGATCATAGCGACCTAGGTAACCGCGAGAGTAGTCGCCGAGCCAGACCACTCCGTCTCGTGTAACCTCCAGCCTTCGGGGGCGCGCACGGGAATCGGGAAGGACGATCTCTTGAGCAGTCATCGCTCTAGGATTAACCCTCACGATCTTGTTCGTCCCAAATAGAGCGATCCAAGGCGTTCCATCGGGGGCGATCCTGATTCCGTAGGGTCGAGCGCCGCGTGTAGCAATGGCAATCAGTGCAACGTCGCCCGTTCTTACATCTAGCCGCCCGACAAAATTCCCCCGTTGAACCGTGAACCATATATCACCCGCGTCATCAAACACGAGAGTATGGGGATCGCCGGCACGAGGATCCGGCATGGGATACTTCACTATTTCACCTGTCGACGGATCGAGTCTACCGATATGGCCGGCTCGGTTGCCGGCGTACCACACCTGCCCATCGCGATCCACGATGAGATTGTGGGGACCGGTACCAGCATCCAACTCATAGCGTCGGAATTCTCCCGTGCTCGGATCGAGGTAGGCAACGTAGTCTCCTCGTTGGCCGACAAACCAAACCCGGCCCACGTCATCCGTATGAGGATCTCGGGGACGCGTGTCGGCCCAGGGCACCTCCCACTCCCGTATCACAACGGTATCCTGAACAACGTTATTGGGGGAAGCCGTAACAGCTGCAACGACAGAAGCTATGTTCAATAAGAAATGTACGACCTCATCACCTCCGGAGAAACAAGCACGGCAAGTCTGTAAAATTAATCGAAATGTGAGCTGTGCGGGTTGCTAGGGTAGAAAAGATGGCTGTTCTTCAGTACGAGCCGGTCAATAAATCCGCCAGCGTAAGCGCTATGACCTCCGTAGCCTTTCTCAGATCGTTGAGATCCAGACGTTCGTCCGCTCCGTGCGCACCGGCCTCGATGATATCGCGCGGACCAGCTCCGTATAGAACCGTAGGTACTCCGTGCTCCGCGTAGTGTCGCGCATCGGTGTAGAGCGGCACTCCATGTACCTGGATTTCCTCGCCGATTACCTCACTCCCGTACTTCGCAAGCAGAGCAGCAAGCCTTTCGCTGGCCGGAGTTGGAACCAACGGGTGCGCAAGCAGCAGGCGGCGAACGGAACCCTTAATTCCAGGCATTTTCGAAACGGCGGTGCTAATCACCTGCCGGATTTCGCTCTCGACTGCTTCGGCCGTTTCCTCGGGAATCAATCTTCGGTCGAGGCGGAATCGCACTCTGTCCGGCACGACGTTAGTGTTTACCCCACCTTCGATGAGTCCAATCACGAGCGTGGGTATTTCGATTCCTGAAACCTTGGATCTACGCGTTCCATACTCTTTGCGATGCCCATACAGTGCCGAGAGAACGCAGTTCGCTCCCTCCAGTGCGTCAATCCCGGTGTCCGGCATAGCTGCGTGCGCAATCTTGCCGCAGATCTCTACCTCGAGATGGAGGCAACCGGCGTGGGCAGTCACCACACCATACGAAAACCCAGCGACGATCGCGTAGTCTGGCGCTGAGATGCCCTGACTCAGTAGCCGTTTGGGACCGATCTCACCACCAATCTCCTCATCATATGTAAAATGAAGTTCAACAGTACCGCTAAGCGACGAACTGACCTCTTCGAGCGCCAGGAGTGCGAACGTGTATGTAGCAAAATCAGATTTGGAGACCGCGACGCCGCGACCGTACATCTGCCCTTCGACGATCTCAGCGCCGTACGGATTCCGACTCCAACCCCCGCCTGGGGGTACGGCATCGCCGTGCGCGTTGAGAGCAACAGTCGGCCCATCACCGAAGCGCCGCCTGACCACCAGGTTGGTAACCGACTTCATTCCGGCATCTTTGGTGACTTCGCTCGGAACCTCGTGTCGCTCCACCTCCAGTCCCAGTTTCGTCAACAGTTCTAAGGTGCGCGTAGCGTGCGCTCCGCAATCACCCGGGGGGTTGTCGGTGGGCACTCGAACAAGCTCGGCTAGGAAATCAATCTGCTCGTCGTGCCGCGACTGTACAGATTGTCGGATGGGTGCGCGCAGATCGCTATTCATGCGTGACCGTACAAAAACAGACGGCCCTAAGTTTCACCAGCCGTGGCAAGAGCATCCACAAACGAGTTCAGCACACGGCAGGCGGTGTCAACATCCTGCACGGAAATGGATTCCTCGGGAGCGTGGCTGATACCACCCTTACACCGAACGAACAGCATCCCGACTCTCGTCAGCTCTCCCAGGACCATGGCGTCGTGGCCCGCCCCGCTGGAAATCTGGCGCGGCTTGATACCGAAGTGCGCAACTGCCGCTTCTAAGTGTTCAATGAACCCCGCAGAGCACAAGCACGACGGATATTCATACGTTCGCCTTATGTCGAACCGAACTCTTCTGCGTGACCCGATAGCTTCAATGGACCTGCCGATGTCGTCGATCGCGGTTTTGCGTACTTCGTCGTCGGGAGATCGGATGTCGATACTGAAATGAGCAGTTCCGGGAATTACGTTCGGAGCCCCCTTCTCAACATTCATCTGTCCCACGGTTCCAACTAGATGATCCTGACCCCGACACCTGCGTTCGACGTCCAACACAACCTCCGCAGCAGCCGCAAGAGCATCTTCTCTCATGGACATAGGCACAGTACCGGCATGGCCTGACGAACCCGTTACCGACACTGCAAAGCGGCTTGCACCGGCTATGGAAGTGACCACACCTACCGGGATGCCTTCATTCTCGAGGACGGGGCCCTGTTCGATATGTACTTCGATATATCCGAGAACATCCGCTCTGTTACGCGCAACAGATTCGAACTTATCAGGATCGCCACCAAATTCTATGAGAGCATCCGACAATACTACTCCGTCGGCATCGCTTACATCGAAGTGAGAGCGTTCGAGCGTACCCGCTACGGCGCTGCTCCCAGTTAGGGCGCAGGGGAAGCGAACACCCTCCTCGTCTCCAAATCCAAACACCTCGATTGCAAATGGGAGCCGTCGTCCTTCCAGTCTCTTGACGCAGGCTATGGCGGCTAATACGCCCAGCGTTCCATCGTATTTGCCGCCGTTCCTTACTGAATCCAGATGGGAACCAAGCAACAGCGCGGGAAGTCCCGGTTCCTGTCCTTCGTAACGACCAACGACATTCCCAACCGCATCAACGCTGGCCGGCATCCCCGCTTCCGTCATCCACTCCGCGACCAAGTCAACAGCTGCACGGTGTTGCGGACTCAGGTAGAGTCGCGTGAGACCTTCGAACGAAGCAGAAAAGCGCGCAAGCTCATCGACCCGATCCATCACCTCCTCGCCCAGCCTCAAATCAGCGTTCATTCTGCAACCAAATCTTTGAGTCGCAAATACGCGATGCATTCCACCGCCCGCAGGCAATTGGCTAGCTCGGTTTCTCTTGAATTGCCGATCCGTTCGGAGAACGCCTCCAATATATCCATCCTCGTACTGCCTCTTACAGCCATGATGAAGGGAAAACCGAACTTCTTTTTGTAGTCTCTGTTAAGACGCTGAAATTGTTCGAACTCCTGTGGCGTGCATTGATCCAGCGCGGCGCTGGCCTGCTCCGCCATCGAACTACTCGTGAGATCCCCGGCGACGGCCGCCTTTCCAGCAAGATCCGGGTGGCAGCGGATCAGTTTCATCCGCCGACCTCCGTCCGATCCATTTACTATCTCCTGCATCCTGCGGTGGAGATCGTCTATTCCACCGAAAGGGCGCAGTTCCCATGCTTCCTCGGCCACCCAGGGAGAACGCTCGTAAAGCCTCCCAAAGAGCCTGACAAACGCGTCACGATCCATGCGGTTTATTTCAGCTGGTTTCAACCGGCGCACAGTCTGGGTCATCGAGTCAACCAGAAAGTTCCGGTTCGAAGAACACGCGATCTAGCCAACCCAGACAATTACCACTGGAACAAGACCCCCTAGGTGAGCCGCCGGTTCTATCCGCGCTGCATCGCTGACCACAGAGAGAGAGCAAATGCACATTACACCTTTGACACTCCACCCCAATATCACGATGCGTTATTGTCAAGCAGCATATCGGTGTTCCAGATTACACCTCCTTCGCTCACCTAGTACCGCGTGAGCAGTCATTCCCGCTCGTTGGTCGGCACCCGGTCGTCCGACCCAATGGCTTGATCCCGACTCATGTTGAGTCTTGGCCATCCCACGGGCGAAGCCTTTAGGTGATCAGCCTGATCCCTGAGAAACCACAGTATATGGATGATGCTCGATCCAGTGTTTCGCAATGTCGATCCGTCTACAGATCCACACCTGCTCGTGATCTTGCACATAATCAAGAAAACGCATCAGCGCGGCTAGTCTTCCCGGCCGACCTGCCAGCCGACAGTGGAGTCCAACAGACATCATTTTGGGAGCGTGGTCGCCCTCCGCATACAGCACGTCGAAGGAGTCTTTCAGATAGGTGAAGAACTGATCGCCTGAATTAAAGCCCTGTTGCGTGGCAAACCGCATGTCGTTGTTATCTAACGTGTACGGCACAACGAGGTGTGGCTTACCGACATCGACCCAATACGGAAGATCGTCGTTGTAAGCATCGGAGTCGTACAATATTCCGCCCGCTTCGACTACAAGCCTCCGGGTATTAGGGCTACACCTCCCCGTATACCATCCCAGCGGCCGAGAACGCGTCACCCGTTCTATCTCGGCGAGCGCCAACTGCACGTGCTTCCTTTCTTCATCTTCGTCAACGAACTGATAATCGATCCACCGCCACCCATGGCTCGCAACCTCGAAGTCCGCCTCGATCATGGCTACCGCAGCTTCTGGATTCCTCCCCAAGGCCATACCGACCGCAAAGATCGTAAGGGGGAGTTCGCGACCTCTGAACAGATCGTAGATACGCCAGAAGCCAACCCTACTCCCGTACTCGTAGATCGACTCCATGTTCAGGTGCCGGACGCCTTCGTACGGAACCGCCCCGGTTATCTCCGAGAGAAACGCCTCAGATTCGCCGTCGCCGTGAAGTATGCACCGCTCCCCACCTTCTTCGTAGTTGAGCACGAACTGCAAGGCAATCCGAGCGTCCTTGGGCCACTTAGGATTAGGAGGATTCCTCCCATATCCGATCAAATCGCGCGGATAGTGGGCGGCCACGTCAGTCTATCGGAGAACCGCGATTAACCCAGTCCCCGATTAATCGACGTTCTTCGAGCGTTATTCCCGTGATATTCCCCGGCGGCATCGTCTCTGTGTCCACCGCCACGGCTCTGATCCTGCCCGCGAAGTCTCGTATCCGATCCACGGTATCGAAGTCAATCCCCGCAGGCGGCGCCGCGAATGCATCGTTGGTTGGCGTAAGAGAGTGACACGATAAACACCTCTGGTTTACAATTGCGATGATATCCGAAAACGACGCCTGCTGTCCGCTATCGATACCGGCCTTGCGCGGGATCGTGAGGACTGCAAGCCCGACAAGTCCCGCGATTATGGAAGGCGCAATCCAAGGCGCCTTCTTCCCAGCGTTTCTGAGATTAAAGAAATGTCGCGTACCGATCCCGATCAGCGAAAGAAGTATCAAGATGACCCAGTTGTACTCGTGCCCATAAGTCACGGGATAGTGAATACTTATCATGAGGAACAGCACCGGCAGAGTCATGTAGTTGTTGTGAAGAGACCTCATCGCCGCATGCCGGCCTTCCGCCACGTCGGGTTCACCTCCGCGCTTTATCGCAGCGACCAGCCGTTGCTGCGATGGAATAATCACCCAAAGGACATTGGCCGTCATGATCGTTCCCAGCATGGAGCCGACATGTATGTAAGCTGCGCGGGCTCCAAGAACTTCGCCCAGAACGTAAGCGGATGCTGCCAGAAGCGATAGCAACCCAATGACAAGAACTGGTTTGAATTTAGCAAGAGGCGATCGGCATAACCCGTCGTACATAAACCACGCTAGAACCAACGCGCTGACGCCAACCGCGATCGCAGCAAACGTACTGATGTCGGCCACCGCCGGATCCACCAGGTACAACTCGGCGCCCATGTAGTATACAAGAACCAGCAGCGAGGCGCCGCTAAGCCACGTTAGGTATGCTTCCCACTTGAACCAGTGTAGCACTTCCGGCAGTTCGTCGGGCGCGACAACGAACCTCTCGACTCTATAAAATCCGCCGCCATGAACCGACCATAGCTCACCCCCCACGCCTACTTTCGGCTTGACGGGATCTCTGAAACTGTGATTCAACCAGTTGAAGTAGAAAGAAGTTCCAATCCAGGAGATACCGGCGATGAGATGAACCCACCGCACAACCAGCTCCAACCATTGGAGGAAATGTTGAGAGATCAGAAGACTTTACCTTGTCAGGGATCGCAATACATATATGATGAACTAGATCAACTTGCAATATTGGAACCACTTAGGTGCCCATCGCCACTTGCAGAGAGTGTGGGATACATACATGATTTATCTACACTAACGCAGGCGAACGGAGGCACGGAGCGCGATAGCTGCCCACCGCAAACAAGAGGGCCGCTCCGCGTTAGACCAGGAGTAACGAATGGGACAACTTACAACGCACGTCCTCGACGTCGCGCGGGGCAGACCTGGCTCCGGGATGCAGATCGACCTGTTTGCAGTCGGAGAAAACCGAGAACCCATCAAGTCAGTGACTACCAATGATGACGGTCGAACCGACGAAGCACTGCTGCTAGGCGACAGCTTCGTAGCCGGAGTCTACGAACTCGTCTTCCACGTCGGCGCTTACTATTCGGCGTCGGGAATGGCTCTGCCGGATCCGCCCTTTCTGGACGACGTGACAATCCGCTTTGGAATAGCTGAACCTTCTCAGCACTATCACGTGCCGCTGCTCACATCTCCCTGGAGTTATTCAACATATCGAGGCAGCTGAACCCGTGACCACCCAAATCCGCTTTCTTCTTGGCGACAAGCTGATGGTCCTGAAGGACGTAGATCCTTCAATGACCGTTCTTAATTTTCTTCGGTGCGTTGTTGGGCGGCCGGGCTCGAAGGAAGGGTGCGCCGAAGGCGACTGTGGCGCGTGCACAGTAATGTTGTGCGAGTTGCGTGGTGATGACCTGCAGTATCGAGCAGTGAATTCATGCATCCTCTTCCTACCAGTTCTCGATGGGAAACAACTTGTCACAGTTGAAGATGTGAAGTCGGAAAACGGCACACTCCATCCCGTCCAGCAAGCCATGGTGGACTCACATGGGTCTCAATGCGGCTTTTGCACGCCCGGCTTTGTCATGTCTCTCTACACCGCTTATCAGACCGAGCGATCGTTAACACGAAACCAAGTCGACGATGTTCTTGCAGGCAATCTCTGCCGCTGTACCGGATACTCCCCCATAGCAACCGCCGCAATGCGAATGTATGAGTACAAAGAACCGTCAGTGAAGGGGAACAACGTACTCGAACAACTGCAAGACATCCGTCGTAACGAAGTACTTGAACTCAACTGGGCAGACAGGAAGTATTATGCGCCCGCGAGTCTAACCGAATTCGCCACACTCTACGCACAATACCCAAACGCCCACATACTTGCGGGCGGCACTGACGTCGGCCTCTGGATCACTAAACAACACCGTGACCTGGATACGATCATCTATACAGGTGGCGTACAGGAACTCCTTGCCATCGATGAAACCTCGGACCAGTTGGTGATAGGGTCAGCGGTTACATTCAGCGACGCACACCCACCGATCTCCCGGCTTTACCCCGATTTCGGCGAGCTTATCCGGCGCTTTGGCTCGGTTCCGATAAGAAACTCCGCAACGATCGGCGGCAACATAGCCAACGCGTCGCCAATCGGTGACGCTATCCCACCGCTGATGGCGCTGGGCGCGACGCTGCTGTTAAACAGGGACGGAGAGACGCGCGAAGTGCTGCTCGATGATTTCTTCGTTGGGTATCACGCCACGATTCTTGAGCCCGGCGAGTTTATTCAAAGCATTGTCATCCCAATACTCCACAAGCACAGGCTCGGTGTGTACAAAATCTCGAAGCGTTTTGATCAAGACATCTCGGCAGTCTGCGCCGCCGTCAGCATCGATCTGGAGGGAGACAATGTACGCGATGTCAAAGTGTGTTACGGGGGGATGGCGGAAGTACCCAAGCACGCGACCGAATGTGAACAAGCGCTGAGGGGCAAGCGATGGACTCGAGAGACCGTTGACCTAGCAGCTCGCGCGCTGCAGCGCGACTTCGCGCCCATTTCGGACATGCGTGCCAGCAGCGAGTACAGAATGCTCGTGGCAAAAAACCTGCTAGTCAAATTTTTCATAGAGACTTCAGCTCCCAAAACCACTACCAGGATCCTCGAGTATGCAGCAACCTTCGCTGGCTGAAAGTACTGTTTCCCCGGGCCGAATAAGGGGCGGTGTACACGACGCGTTGCCGCAGGACAGCGCGCACAAACACGTCAGCGGCGAAGCGGTCTACGTGGACGACATACCCGCAGCCGAGGGTCAGTTATACGCAGCGATCGGCGTTAGCGACAACCCCCACGCGCGGCTCACACGATTGGATCTCCAGCCTGTAGAAGACATGGACGGGGTCGTCGCCGTCCTGACCGCCAACGATATTCCAGGTGTTAACAATATCACTCCGACGGTCGGCTCAGAGCCGGTTTTTGCTCGAGAGCTGGTTGAGTATGCGGGCCAGCCCATCTTCGCAGTTGCGGCGAAAAGTGTGGAACAGGCCAGACGGGCGGCTCGCAAGGCGATAACCCATTATGACGACCTGGATCCGATCATAACGGTCGATCAAGCCCTCGAAAAACAATGCTACGTGCTACCCTCTCACACTATGAAACGCGGAGACTCCAAGACGGCCATCGCCTCGGCACCGCACAAAATCTCCGGTAATCTCCGAATCGGGGGCCAAGATCATTTTTACCTCGAGGGTCAGGTCGCACTGGCTATTCCACAAGAAGATGGCGATGTACTGATCCATAGCTCTACACAACATCCGTCAGAGGTTCAACACACAGTCGCCAAGGTACTCAGCTGTCCAAACAACGCCGTCACCGTGGAAGTTCGTCGCATGGGAGGGGGATTCGGCGGCAAAGAGACACAGGCCACGCTCTTTGCGTGCATCGCTGCGCTGCTCGCTCGCGAAACGCGCATGCCCGTCAATCTTTGCATGGATCGCGACGACGACATGATCATAACCGGCAAACGTCATGATTTTCTGACTGAATACGAAGTTGGATTCGACGACGACGGTAGGATACTTGGCGTCGACTTTTCCCTAGCCAGCCGCTGTGGCATCTCCGCCGACCTTTCGGGACCGGTCAACGACCGGGCGATGTTCCATTCTGACAACGCATATTACCTCGAAAACGTTACGATAAATTCTCACCGATGTAAGACGAACACTGTCTCAAATACGGCGTTCCGCGGCTTCGGAGGTCCCCAGGGGATGATGGGGATCGAAACCGTTGTCGATGAAATCGCGCGGCGCCTGAACAAGGATCCACTCGACGTTCGCAAGTTGAATCTCTACGGCGTAGACGAACGTGATGTGACTCCTTACGAAATGAGGGTCGAGGATACCAATCTTAGCACTATCATCCGTGACCTCGAACAGACATCGAGCTACCGCGAGCGACGAAAAGCAGTCGCGGAGTTCAACGCAAACAGTCCCTTGCTCAAAAGAGGATTGGCTCTTACGCCAGTCAAGTTTGGTATATCCTTCACCCTAACGCATCTGAACCAGGGCGGCGCGCTGATACATGTTTACACAGACGGGAGCGTTCACCTCAATCATGGCGGCACCGAGATGGGACAGGGAGTGATGACGAAGGTTGCCCAGATCGTCGCGGAAGAATTTCAGATCGATATCGACCACGTCAAGATCACTAGCACCAACACGGGAAAGGTGCCGAATACGTCGGCGACTGCTGCATCCGCCAGTACGGATTTAAACGGCAAGGCTGCGGAGAATGCGGCAAGAACTATCAAGAACAGATTGATCGATTTTGCAGCCCAACACTTCGAGACGAGTGCTGGCGAAGTATCGTTCCGCAACAACGAAGTCGTCGTGGGCAAGCAAACCCTGCCGTTTGCCAAGTTGGTCAAACTGGCCCACCAGGCGCGAATCTCGCTCTCGTCCACGGGATTTTACAGCACGCCCAAGATTCATTATGACCGCGAGGCGACACGAGGCAGACCGTTTTACTATTTTGCCTGCGGAGCCGCCGTTAGCGAGGTCGTCATAGACACTCTGACGGGTGAGCACAAACTGTTGCGGGTCGACATCCTTCACGACGTGGGCAAGTCGATCAACCCGGCGATCGATCGCGGTCAGATCGAAGGAGGATTCGTGCAGGGAATGGGTTGGCTCACAACCGAAGAACTTTGTTGGGACGAATCCGGACACCTCACCACTCACGCACCGTCTACATACAAGATTCCCGTGTGCAGCGACGTTCCCGAAGATTTCCGAGTGTCACTTCTCGAAGCAGCGAACAAAGAGGACGTCATATATCGATCAAAGGCCGTAGGAGAACCTCCTCTTATGTTAAGCCTCTCCGTGTTCTTCGCTCTGAAAGACGCGATCGCATCAACGAACGGGCACGAGAGGAGCCCGCGACTGGATGTTCCCGCAACACCGGAACGCGTTCTCATGTCAATCCAAGAACTATCACATCGTCACAGCGATAAGATTTAGGACACACGCTACATGCACCGATGGATCGATTCGTTACTCAGACTCAGGGAGCAAGAAATCCCAAGTGTGCTGGTCACGGTAACCCGCACCGACGGCTCTACACCTCGAGAAGTGGGAGCCAGAATGATCGTGACTCTCACGGGAATCTCCGGCACCATCGGCGGCGGGAACCTGGAGTACCAGTCGGTTAAAACCGCCAGGCAACTGCTGGAGACTAGCACCAAACCACACAAGACAAAACGAACAGTGATGAACTTTCAGCTCGGCCCGGCTCTCGGTCAGTGCTGCGGCGGTGTTGCACAGGTTATGTTCGAGATTGTCAGCGACGAACCGACGACAAACGCGTGGCTGCCATTGATTACCGCCACCGCATCCAGAAACGAACCCTTCGCATTGATCACTGTGGTACCAACGGTCCCCGCAGACGAAGTTTACGATGGTAAGCTAGTTGTTTCAAACACCGGGATCGCTGGTTCACTCGAAGATAAATTCATCGAGAACGAAGCAGTCGCGATCGTTCGCAACATGCTGACCCAGCAATCCGGTAGCCCGCCGAGTGTGTTGACCGTCGGGGAGCAACAACTGCTAGTTGAATTCTGGTTTCAAGAGGACTTCAATATCGTCCTCTTTGGAGCAGGACATGTTGGAAAGGAAATGGTTGAAGTATTGTCCGGTTTGCCGTGTCGAATAACGTGGATCGACAGCCGTGAGTTGGAGTTTCCTGATTCCGTACCAGACAACGTCAGGATCAAAATAAGAGACGCAACTGCTGAAGATCATCTGTTGCGCGAGCACCAGGGCTGCGGAGACTGCGGCCGGACTAACAGCGATGAAGCACAGGGATCCTTTCAGACGGACAGCGACGTGATCGACGCACCATCAGGTGCGTACTTTCTCGTAATGACCCACAGCCACCAGCTTGATTTCTGGCTGTGCGAGTCAATTCTCCGACGCGGAAACTTCGACTACCTTGGACTCATCGGCTCAAAGACGAAACGGGTGAAGTTCGTGCGCAGAATGGCGCGGAGAGGCCTATCCAGCGAAAGCACTTCTCGATTGACGTGTCCGATCGGCATCGATGGTATCCCTGGGAAGAGCCCCCGTGAGATCGCAGTTGCCGTTGCGGCTCAAATACTGCAGATCCGAGCCGGGCAAGAAGAGTCACGAAAGATCGACGCCTTCCTCGCCGGAGCGGTAACCATGCCAAAACCGGTATCGTAGGTGGACAAGACCTATTTCATGCGTCGCGCCATCGCGCTCTCGCTGGACATGATGAGAGCCGGTAGGGGCGGACCGTTCGGCGCGATTGTCGTCAAGGATAACCAGATAATCGGTGAAGGTTACAACAAGGTCACATCCACCCAGGACCCCACTGCCCACGCGGAAATAGTAGCGATCCGAGAGGCGTGCCGGACGCTCGGTTCGTTCAGTCTCAGCGGTTGCGAGATCTACACGAGTTGCGAGCCATGCCCAATGTGCCTCAGCGCAATATACTGGGCGAGACTCGAACGTCTGTACTTTGCAAACACTAGAACGGACGCGGCCGCCATCGGGTTTGACGACGAAAAGATTTACAAAGAGATCGGGAAACCGCTGGCGGACCAGCGCATCCCTACGACACAGCTTCTAGCCGAAGAAGGTACTGCTGCATTTCGGGAATGGGAGGACAAAGCAGACAAGGTCCCCTACTGATATGAGAGGAGTGATCGGCCCACAAGCGCCATGCCTCTGAGCAAGATTCTCTACCTGTTCCTGGCGGGATCTTTCTCACGTCTTTGACGCTAGGCAACGTCATCGGGATAACCAATCACCCTGGGCAATATCATCGTCGATGACGACCCTGCTCGCGCCACGAGCAAGACGGGTTCGAACTCGCAGCCCCAGGAACAGTGAAACCGACACCAGGCCTGCTACGAGTCCCCACCACAACCCCACGGGGCCCATACCGGCCACAAACCCAAGATAGAGACTCACCGGTATACCCACCAACCAAAACCCTAACACACTGGTAACCATCGGTGCCGTGGTGTCCCCTACCCCTCGTAAGATCCCCACGGACACCACCTGCAGGCCGTCCACGACCTGAAAGATCCCGGCAATGGGAATGAGCGTCGCCGCCAGAGAAGCAACTGCCAGATCAACGGTGTAGATCCGGGCCAACGACGCGGGGAAGGAGAAAAACACGACTGCACTGAGGGTCATGAACGCTCCGCCGCAAATGAGTGCAGCTTTAGCCGCACGACGAACACCCTTGTGGTCACCCCTCCCTACAGCGTTTCCTACGAGCACGGCGGCGGCGGCAGAAACACCTACCGGGACCATGAACATGAACGAAGCCAGGCTGATCGCGACCTGATGGGCCGCCATCTCTAATTCTCCCAGCCAACCCATGAGCAGCGCGATCGCGCCGAAAGCTCCGAACTCCAACTGGAACTGGCCTCCTATCGGCGCTCCCAGCCGAATCATACGAAACATCGGCTTCAACTGAGTTATGTTGTGCTGCCACTTCAGCAAGAAGACTCTTAGAGAATCCCAGGACATAAAGAGAAGTGCCAGCGCCATAATCCATCTACTGATGGTGCTCGCCCAGCCCGATCCCACCGCCCCCATCTCCGGCATACCGAAACGGCCAAACACGAAGGCCCAGTTCAACAATACATTGGCAGCGTTGGCGAGAAGTATCGCGAGAATTATCGGTCTGAGGCGATGCATCGCTTGCAGGCTCTGACGCAGGACTACGAAAGCGAAGAAGGGGAATATTCCGGGAATCGAGACCAGCGTATAGGCCGAAGCGGTCGGCACCAGTACGGCGGACTGGCCCAACATGAATAGCACCGGAGAGCTGGGTAGCATGATGGCGGTGCTGAAGACCGTAAGAAATACCGAGAGAAGGACACCGCGCTGAATCCCACGCGCGACCGAAACGTAGTCGCGAGCTCCGACCGCCTGCGCCACTATCGGGTCGAGCGCCATCAATACGCCCATTCCGAACACCGTCGCAGTGACGAAATAAAAATTGCCGAGCGCCACCGATGCGAGGGCTACCACACTGTAATGGCCCACCATTATCGTATCCACAACGCCTAGAGTCATCTGTCCGAGTTGAACAATGACCACGGGCACAGCGAGCCGAAGCATGGCTCTTATCTCAGGTATCACTGGTATCCCAAAGTGTGAATAGACGCTGACTCTCGTCGGCGAGGGTGAAGATCCTGAACCTTCCCACTGGCTGAATGTAAACACACATTGTACAGAGTACCCGACCCTGATCCTACGTATCCAAGAATTGGGAGCAATAAATGAAGCGCGTATCTCTGCGACGTTCCGTAACAGTGGCCACCGCGATCATCATCACGGCTCATGGGTGCGCCAGCCGGCAAGTTTCTGACACACCGGCGCGCGCGCCGAATCCAAAACTAGCGGCTCAGACATCAGGAACGACCCAGTTACTTCAGGCTGTAAGCGTGCTCAGTGAGGAAGTAGCCTGGGTAAGCGGTCATGGTGGAACATACGCCCGAACAGTGGATGGCGGGCGAACTTGGTCGGCTGGAGTCGTACTAGGAGCCGATACGCTCCAGTTCCGCGATGTCCACGCAGTGAGCGCGTCGACCGCTTTTCTGCTCAGCGCGGGCCCAGGTGAGCTGTCCACGATCTACAAGACAACTGATGCGGGTGCTCACTGGGCCAGGCAGTTCGTAAACCGCGAAGCGGACGGGTTCTTCGACTGCATGGATTTCTGGGATGAAGATCGGGGATTGGCGTTCAGTGATGCGGTTGACGGCCACCTCTACTTGATCCGCACCACCAATGGAGGCGCCGACTGGAATCGCATACCGCGGGCAGGGCTCCCGCCAGCCCTGGATGGCGAGGGCGGCTTTGCAGCCAGCGGAACGTGCCTCGTGACAAACGGTGACCGTTACGGATGGATCGGTACCGGCTCGGGCGGCGCCGCACGAGTCTTCAGGACCGTGGACAGCGGTGACACATGGGAAGTATTCGAGACACCGATAGTCAGCGGCACGAACTCTTCGGGAGTCATATCCCTGCTCTTCAGCGATGAACGGAACGGAATTGCACTCGGTGGCGACATAGCTGACCAAGATAACTTCACCGACAATGTAGCCGTGACGTCCGACGGGGGAGAAACATGGACCCTCGCGGGCCGGCCCACATTTACCGGAGCAGTCTACGGAGCGTCCCTGGTTCCGGGAGCAGACGGATTTGCGGTCGCGGTGGGACCGAAGGGGGCGTCATACACTGTTGACGGAGCGGCAACATGGGCCGTTCTGGACACGCTCAGCTACTGGGCGGTGGGCATGGCTAGCCGACGGGCGGGTTGGGCTGTGGGGCCCGGTGGCAGGATCACTAGGATCTCGTTGTATTGATTATCAAAGGTGCAGGTGGAGAGAGTGCAACTGCAACTCTTCTCGTCTTCAGACGATTAGACGATCACCACAAAGCCCTGCCTGGGTGATTTGTAAAGCGGAAAGCGCCCGCGATAGAGGCCTTCGATGAAGTCCGTATACTTGTGGTAGCCGAACACCGAAGATTTCTGCTTTAGGACACCGGGCGTATCTAACATCAGGGGCATCTCAGCGAGGAGGTACTGAGCCGCCAAGTCCAGAGATTGAGCGCTAAGGTGCTCCCCGGTCATTTCGCTCAACACCCACTTGCTGCCCGACCGGCAGGCTTCCCGAAACTCACCGTCGGCGTCGTACAAGGTTAAATATTCGTTGAATCGTTTGCGGTAAGTTGATAATTGAGCAACGCTTTCTGCCGTCAAGACGAGGTCTGTGGCACGGTCTCCATCAAACCCGACTTTCCCGAGTGCGCGTCGGATTTTGTTGTGTAGGTAGCTGGCCTGCCTTGCGGCCTTTTTTATGGCACGGGCCTCGCTGTAGCCGAGCGCTCTCAGCGTATAGACGGACCAGTCGTCTGGCACGAACAGGTGCATTTCGTCAAAGGTTTGCTGGGCCCAGCAGACGAGGGCGCAAATACGGCTTTCGCTGAAGTAACTGTTGAAAGGACTGATGCCGATCATCACGTGTTCTCTGCGCTCGAAAGCGCCGTTGCACTCGTCGCAAAGCGGACGGGCCGCGAACTCCGTCTCCCAGCTCGTCGCACTTGAACTCATCATATACGCCTTAGGCACATATCACTTTAACCCATGGACACCGCGGAAAGTTCCCGGTGTCGAGTGACCCTTGGGACACACACGCGTGGACCTGCGACCGACGTTCCTGGGCCTTGATCCTAGAGTTAAGAATGATGATCCGCTCCCCTAGGAGGCCGATGGTGGGGTTGTTTGGGGTCGACTACGCGTGGCCCCAGTTCTTCTTGCTGACCTTCGTCGCGCACGTCGTGTTTGGGATCGCTATGGGACTGCTGATACAGCATTTCCTGAGCGACGAGGATCGGGGATGGCTTGTGCCGTTCTTGATCGGAACCAAAGATCGGAGTTCGAGGGCGTGCTTATGCACGGTTAGTTGCCTCCTCGTAGAAGGTGGGCGGCTCGTAGGTCCAGCCCCGTCGCAGGCGACGGTCCTCACGATGCAGCAAGAACTGAATGTAGCGCCCGACAAACGGTGCCGAGACGCGGGACTTGAACCCGAATTCCCTGTACAGTTCTCTCAATACCCCCGTAATCTTAGACTTAAGAATCGGATTGGAACGGAACCACCTGCGGGTGGCCCACAGAACACCGGCAAGACTTACAGACAGATCGCGAGCCTCCCAGGCGAAACGCCTTCGGATCCGAAGGTCGGGATGGTGCTTGTACCGCTGCCATCCCCGTAACGTCGTGCGCACGACTCTCACGATGCTCGGTCCGTTTATCTCGAAGTCCCGATTGAACGCCTTCAACAGGAACTCCGTTTCTTGTCCGTCTTTGATATGCGGGTGCTTGTGGTTGAATTTGAACTGCCCGTGGCGGTCGGCGTCGGCGCAGTCGGAGTCATCAACGAGCGTGCCGGCTGACATATGTTGCGCGTACAACGGAGTCCCCGCTACAGCCGTGT
>JACZUR010000136.1 GCA_022573095.1 Gemmatimonadota bacterium
AGGACGAAGGTGGGCACTAGTGTAGGCTCCTACAAACCAGAATTTCCTAGCTGCTAATTTGCGCAGGCGGATCGAGAGCCCGCAACAGGGAAAGCAACGGTGCTTTCGCTGCCATCGCCGCTAACCGATGCCACACCGAAGAAGAAGTTGTCAATGACTAGTCCATCGAAAGTGTGCGCGGTTTGATTTCCCACCCATCGGCTGAAATCCCAGGTCGGGGAATCGGTTAGGCGCCAGTAGACTCGGTATCCGGCCAGGGTCGATCTGTCTTCGGGTGGCTGCCACTTCATTCTCGCATGCGGTTGCACAGCGCCGCAGATAATTGCTGCTTCCGGCTGCGCCGGCGCCCACGCGAGCGAGGCCAGAGCGGCGATGTTGAGCGACGTCAGCTTCGCGGCATACTCGAAATTCACACCTGCGATTACGTCTCCGTATGCGATACCGTCTTCATTGCGAATATCCTGGTGCTGTCGTGTGTAGTTCTCGTTGGTTTCCATGATGCGGACTGCCGGAAAACCGAGATCAGCAAACGGCCGGTGGTGTCCCCCACGGCCGAAACGGTCTAACCGGTAAATCATCATTACGTCGAGGCTGGGCAGGTACAGGTCGGCTATATGATCCACGTAGCGTGCGAGTTGGCGAGACACACCATCCACCTCTCCCCCCGTGAACCTTCGTCTTCTCCTTTGCTGGTCTGTTTCAGTCGGCGGGACGCCGTCTGAAAATACCCGGGCGGTGGTGTTGTCGATCCTGCCGTTAACGCCTTCGATGTTTCCGATCATGTCGTTGTTCAACACGCCCTCGATATTCCATCCACGCTCTGCGGCGTTCCGGGCAACAGTGCGTCCGCCAAACAGTCCCTGTTCTTCACCCGAGAGCGCAGCGTATACCACGGTCGCGCCATATGAGCGTTGGGACATTACTCGCGCCGCCTCTATGACTCCGACCACACCGCTTGCATTGTCGTTCGCGCCCGGAGCTGAGTCGGTGTAGTTAGTACGCGCGGAAATTCTGCTATCGATGTCGCCGCTCATCACGAGAACGCGATTGGGGTCGCTCGTTCCCCGTTGAATTGCCAGCACATTCACAACGTTGGTCGAATCAGGAATCCGCAGGCGCTGCTTCGTCGAATCCGGTAACCGGGAAAACAGGTCGAAGACCTCGCTCACGTACGTTACCTCGAGACACTCACCGCAGGCTTGCGATATGCGCTCAAACTCAGCGTAGATCCATCTTCTCGCCGCACCAATTCCGCGAGTGGTGGACAGGGTGTCGGACATCGTATGCCGCGTTCCAAAACCTACGAGTCGCCGTATGTCGTGTTCGACTCGTTCGGCAGATACCATGTCAATGAGTTCTTGAACGCGGGAATCTTGGATCGGCGAACTGGTCTGACCAACCAGGCTGGAACTCAGCAAGGCGATCGCCGCTGACGCAGTCACAAAGAGTTTCATCTCTATACCGGGGGTACGGGGGTAAAGGTTCTAATGCTGTGAGACTAGCAACGGTATGAGCACATTTTTGTTGACGCAAGTGCTCTCCGCCATACCTTATCTACTGGGGTTCCACCTGACAAACTAAAGGAGGGTGCTATGGCTATCACGCGCTGGGGAACCGCTGCCCTGCTAACGATGCTGGCGGGACTTGGATGTGCCGATACTCTCACTCGGCAGGAACGGGCTGTGGCGCGCGAAATCGTCGCTGGGCGATTTGAGATATGGACGAGAGCTGTGAACAACCGTTCTCTCGACTCGATAGACAGAATGTATCTCAATGATCGCGATATCGAAGTTATCTCGGCTTTGGGAAATCGAGCCATCGGCTTCGAGGAGGTTCAACGTCAGACTCGCGACTTTTACCGCACGATCGATTACCTGAACTTTGTGCCGGTGGACCCGATCGTAGAGGTGATCGCTCCCGACGCCGCCACGCTCATATTCCGCCACTCCACGACAACCGACTACAGAAACAGCGCCAGAGTCGTTGCCGCTGGAAGCGGATTAATGGTCTGGGCGAAAGACCCGTCAGATGGTCTGTGGAAGATCCGGACCGAGCTGATTTCGCAACACGCCAGCGCGCCGCAATAATGGCGCAAGCCCGACTGATCGAGATAGCGCGGGTTCTTCTTTGAGTAATTCTATGGGCCGCGACGTAGTGATTGTTGGCGGCGGAGTCATGGGGCTGTCTATTGCTCTGTGCCTTGCGCGAGAGGGATGTGGTGTCGTGCTGCTCGAGCGAAATCATCTCGGATCCGGTTCGACAGGCAAGTCGGGTGCCATCTTACGCCAGCATTACTCTCTTCCCCTCACCGCAACGATGGCGCGGGAAAGCCTCGACGTCTTTTCCAATTTTGAAGAATGGACGGAAGGCGGTTCTGCAGGTTTCGTCCGCTCGGGGATGGTGTTGTTGGTGGGACCGGACGATGTGGCGAACCTGAATCGCAATCTAGAGTTACAGAGATCGGTCGGGATTAGAACCGAACTCGTCGATAACGCAGACATTTCTCGGATCCTGCCGCATGTTGAACCCGGCGACTCCGTCGCATGCTATGAGGAGGACGCCGGGTACGCCGATCCAGTTATGACTGTCCACACGCTGGCCAAGTGCGTCAGGGGCCTGGGGGTAGAGATTCACGAGGGTCTCGAGGTAACTGGTTTTGTTGTAACGGATTCGAAAGTCACCGGTGTCTCGACGTCGGAGGGAGAGTACAGTGCCCAGACCGTTGTAGTGGCAGCCGGAGCGTGGGCGGATGCGCTGCTGAAAGACGTGGGTTGGAGTAGCTCGGTCCAACCGATGCGCGTGCAAAGTGCGGTGTTTCGCAGACCCCCGGAGCTGCCGGGCGGACCCACGGTCATCGATTTTCCCAACGAAATGTATGCCAAACAGGCCGGAGAAACGCACGTGGGTTCGATCCTGCCTAGCGAGGCCTCGCCCACTGATCCGGACGCATATGACGAGGGTGTTGAGGGACGCTATGTCCGGCTCGCCTTAGGACGGGTGAGTGCGAGGTTTCCCGCCATGTCGAAGTCCATTTCGTTCGGCGGATACGGGGCTCTCTATGCGGTTACGCCTGATTGGCACCCCGTCGTTGGGGAGGTGGGTTTGGAGGGACTCTATCTTTGCGCCGGTTTTTCGGGACATGGCTTCAAGCTGGCACCGTCAATCGCGGCTACTGTTGCGGCCGAAGTGGTGGGGAAGAAACCTCCCCACGACTTCGCAATTCTGCGGCCTGACCGGTTTGCGACTGGCACCCACATCGAAACGCGATATGCCTATTCGATATTAGGGTGAGGAACAGCAGCCGGCCTTCGGCGTAAATTATTCTTGTGCTGAGCCCGTAAGTATTATATTGTATCAGACCTTACATGGGAGGAGCCCGGCTAGTGTCGGACCCCTTTTTAAGTTCGGACGAATTTGCTGAACGAGCCCACGAGTTGTACAACTCTGGGCATTACGACGAGGCCGTCGAAATGATCAAGGACGGACTCGCCATGTATCCCGCCTCCGTTGAACTCCACGTCGGACTGGCTTATTCCCGTCTTGCCCGGGAGGAGTACGTATGGGCGAAGGCGTGTTTTGAGGATGCGCTGGCGCTGGATCCCACACATGAAGAGTCTTTGGCGGGTCTGGGAGAGGCGCTGCTGAAGTTTGGCCAGCACGAGGCGGCGATGAATTTGTTCGACAAGGTGGTGTCGCTCGGGTTCGGGGAAGATCATGACCTGATGCTCCAAATCGCGCGCGCCCTCTTCCGTGAGAACGACTTCGAGAGCGCTGAGACTTTCTTCCGTCGTGCTGCGGATGCACATCCCGAATCTTCGGAAGCGGTAGCTGGCTTGGGCTATGCCGCCCACCGTATGGGCAATGACGATCTGGCTTTGACATATCTCCGCAAGGCGACCGAGCTGGCGGACGACTTCGCTGAAGCGAGAATCTACCTTGGCAACGTTCTCTATGACCGGGGTGACTACGAAGGTGCGCTCTTCCACTACCAGCAGACCGCCTCCAAAGACCACTTCGATGAGTTGGCGGTTTGGAGGGTTGTTGAGCTGAAGAAGTCGATCTACAATCTGCCAGACGGAGATCCGGAGCTCAAGGACTGGGTCGACAGACTGGCCGCGTTGACCCCCGACATGTCCCCAGAGGAACAGGTCCTGGCCGAGCTGGAGGCTACGCTTCCCGACGGATCAATCAGAGATCCCCGGCAGTTGGATCTCTTTGGTGCGCTGCTCACTGAGCTCTCCAGCATGAGGGGAAAGGCATCCGCCGAGTCGCACCGAGTCCGCACGCCGGGAGGGAAGGTCCACACCGGGACATGGCAGGAGATAGTGCTTCTGATGTCGCGAAACGACCCGGGGTGCAACGGCAAATCCCTGCCAGAGTACATGGAGACTATCTCCCGGCGAAATCAGAAGGAACACGGTATCGTGTTGCCCGCCACTGAGGCGGCGGCCTTTATTCAGGCCTGCGCAGCTGCGGGCCTCTTGATTATTCTCAGATAGCCGATTCCGGCTGGGCCAGAAACGCCGCCGGAGCGTTCCCGCACGGGTCACAAGCTCGGCGGGTTTTTTACACGTTTCACGTGGAGCGAGGCCGCTGTTTGGGCGACACTAGCATGCGAGCCACAATGGTAAACAGATGAGCTGGAGTGCGGGAACATACCGGGAAGTCCTACAGAACGGCTTGACCTTGCTGGTGCAAAGGGAGGTGTCGGCACCCGTCGTGGCGATCGTTACGCATGTAAAGGCCGGATACTTCGACGAACCAGACGACTGGGTGGGAATTTCCCATGTCTTCGAACACATGTTCTTCAAGGGAACCAGCCGGCGCGGGCCCGGCGAGATCGCGAGTGAAACTCAGTTGCTTGGTGGCTACCTCAATGCCGGGACCATATACGACAAGACCGCTTACTACGCTGTATTTCCCTCGGATCCAGACAACCTCTCGCAAGCGTTGGATATTCAGGCCGATGCGCTGATGAACCCCCTTCTCGACACCGACGAGTTAGCGCGAGAGCTCGAAGTGATAATCCAAGAGGCCAAGAGGAAATTGGATACGCCGCCGGCGGTAATGCGCGAGACGCTGTACGAAATGCTTTTCAAGAGGCACAGAATACGGCGCTGGCGAATCGGTACTGAGGATGGGCTGAGATCTCTGACCGCGAGCGATGTACGGGCTTATCACGACACACGATACCAACCGGCTAACACTATCGTGTCCATAGTCGGGGATCTCGATCCCCAGACGGCGATAACACTTGCGTCAGATGTCTACCTCGGATGGGAGAACAGTCCATTCGAAGTGGATCGTTCGCCTCCCGAACCACAGGGGAAAACCGCCAACCACAGGGTGTTGAACGGCGACATTCAGGTTCCGATGGCGGCCGTGGCATGGAGAACGGTCGGCGCCGGTCACGAAGACGCTCCGTCTCTCGATATCGCCGCGGCGGTGTTGGGTAAGGGCCGTGGTTCCTGGCTTCACCAGAACGTTAGGGACCCGGGCCTCGCTAGCGAAATAGGGTCGACCCATTACACGCCAACTGAAGTGGGCGTTTTCGATATTTCACTGCAGGGCGAGCCCGACAGCATCGAAGCCGCGCTCGCACGCTCGCGGGGTCTGGTCGCTCGGTTGACTGCGAAGGGACCGACGGACAGCGATCTGGTTCGGATAAGGTCGATGATTGGGGTTCAGTGGTCCCGCGGCTTTGAGTCCATGGACGGTAGAGCGAGTGCGCTGTGCGAGTTCGAGGCGTTAGGGAGCTATGAACTCATCGACGACTATTTCGACGCTCTCATGCTTGTAGGTCCGAAGGACGTGCGACGAGTTGCCGAACAGTATCTCGATTTCGGGTGCGCATCAGCCCTCATGTATTATCCCGAGAACTCGGGTCCATCTTCGGACTGGTACGGCGAGATACAGAGTGTGTCGCCGGAGGCGAGCAGTCACCCGAAGCTTCGCGCCTCCGGAACTGACCCGGTGTCGGAGTTGTCCGCCACTGGGTTGTCGGACGCAGGTCATATTGATCTGGGTACCGTGCACGCCCTCGTTCGTCGCAAGGCTGGGTCGGGTCTCGCTGCGGTGGGAATTTACTTTCCATGGGTACCGCTCAGGGAGGACGCCGCGACGGGGGGCGTTTGCAGTCTGGTCGCGCGTTCGGCGTTGCGTGGTGCGGGATCGTACAACGCGGAACAACTTTCAGTTCTAGCGGAGGGTCTGGGGGGTCCCATTCGACCGGCGGTGGCTAGCGAATTTTTGGGATGGGAAACCACCGTTCGCGGCGATCAATTAAATGAAGCACTCGCGCTGCTACGAACGGTCGCGGCGTCTCCATCACTCCGCGAAGACGACGTC
>JACZUR010000137.1 GCA_022573095.1 Gemmatimonadota bacterium
GCCGAGTGCTCCCGCGCCGCCGGCGTAACGAGTGAGCGGCCAAACTCAGCCCGGCGGTATGCGCCTACCGCCTCCTGGACCTCACGGGAGATCAGATAAGCTCTCAATTCGAGAGCCGCCCGGTGGTGAATCCACTCGAAGCGATCGGGATTCACCAGTAGAATGTGATACTGGTTAGCAAGCAGAGTGTCTCGCTCCACCATTATTTCCAGATAAGAACTGGCAGGGTGATTCAAGTAGGTCCCGATGTCGGTGAGCGTATACAGATCTCGCTCGGCGGCGATCTGCAAAGTGGCACCCATGCCCTGGCCCGACTCCCAGTACCAAGAAGGATCTCGCGACTTCCCCGTTAGAGACCAGATGGCAGTCTCTTTCACATTGGTGCCGGAGCTGTCGCCACGGGAGAGAAAAAGAGATCGGGTATCAGCGATTCGAGCAAATGCGTCTTTGGCCGATGTTAGACCGCGCACGCCGGCCCGGTCATCCGGAGGACCTACGAGGAAGTACTCGTTGCGCATGAATAGAGTGCGCATAACGCCGAAACCGTTTTCGACGAAGGAAAGCTCTCCATCGGGATCGTGGAGGATGAGAATATCCGCTTCGCCTCTCCGCCCAAGTTCGAGCGCGTGGCCGCTTCCGACCGCCAGAATCTTGACCGTGTAACCGGACGCGTTTTCGAACGGCGGTATGATTTCCTCCAACAACCCAGCGTCCCTGACCGATGTCGTCGTGGCGAGCGTAAGAGACCGTTCCTCCTGGAGCGAAGACGCCCACGCCGCCGCCGCCGCCGCCGGCGCCGCCGGCACCGCAACAAAGAGTGCTACAGTTGTGAGGGTCAACATATGCGTGCGCGTGATTGGCGCCGTACGACAGAGTCTAATCGGAGGTTGTGACGCTTCCTGCCTCGGTTGAGGACTGGCCATCGTTCTCGATGGGGATCGGTATGGGGTGGCGGTTTCTGGGGTCTTCTTCCCCACCCGATCCGATACTCAGACCGATCACTGCCGACACGAGTGCCAGTGCGACCAGCAGGCCGACCTTAATAAGTACACCTTTCACGGCAGGAGGTACGCCGCTTCTGAGTTTCGAGTTTTCCTTGCTGAGCGAGGCTTTCTCAGCTGCTTTTTCCACGACCTCGCCGAGGCGCGTCAGTTTCACAGGTTTAGCGAGGCAGAACTCCACACCGAGCTTCCTCGCCTCGATACCAGTCTCGATATCGCCCTCTTCGGTCAACAATATGCAGACCGATTGCGGGCGAACGCGCTCGATCACCTCGGTGCCGGACATATCCGGAAGATTGTAGTCGACAACGGTGACCTCCGGTTTGAACCGCTCACAGGCCTCGATGCCTTCCCGTCCGTTCGCTGCGACCACGACATAGTGACCGAGGCTCGCAATGTGTGTTCTGTACTTAAGTCTCAGCTCGTCGTCAGCTGTGACGAAGAGGATTTTGTGCATTATACCCGGCTCAGTTCTTGGTTATCGAGCCTCAGGACCTGTGGGTCTACGGGCTGCACTCCCATCATGCGCTGGAACACGCGTGCACTGTGGGGGGCGTGGCCCTCGAAACTGTTGCTGAAGTATCCGTACAGGCGAGTGACGCGGGGCATCATGGGCCACAAAATGCTCGCCCACCAGGAGAGATCTTCCGCACGCTCGGTACCCGGACGAGAGTAATCCGCCTGGGGTTTCCCGGAGCCCAGCCAGCGGACGTAGGCAAAGTCAGCTGTGGGGTGTGCTGCCAACTCCGCTACCGCCTCTCTGGACATCCATCGTCCATCTACCAACGCAACCGCAATATTCCGACGTGACAGCAGCTGATATGTTTCGGGTTTGAACCACGCGGCGTTTCTGAATTCGATCACCCACCGGAAATCTTTCGAGAGGCTCATCGTAAACGCCTGAAATCTCGCCCAGCTGATTTCATCGACGCCGAAGTCGGACGGGAACTGCAGAAAGACCGGGCCTAAGCACTCACCGAACGCGCTGATCCGATCAAGAAATTTCTTCATTAGGACGGATGTGTCTACCAGCCTGCGCTCATGCGTTATCTGGCGTGGAACTCTGACAGCGAATTCAAACTCGTCGGGCACAGCACGCCTCCAGTCTCTGACCACTGGATCCGCCGGCATCTCGTGGAATGTGGAATCCAACTCGACCGACTTGAATGCCGTCGCGTAGCACTCGAGCATTGTGGACGCCGTTGTACGGGCAGGGTAAAACGGCCCGACCCACGCGGGATAAACCCAGCCCTGAGACCCAAGGATAACCTCGCTCATCCCCGCGTTTATTTCTTGCGTCCTCGTAACCAGTACATACGCATCTCGGAGATCTTGTCTTGCTCCATTTCACAAAAAACACAACCGCGTACGTCCATAAGCTCGCCCGTTCTTCGCCGCCTGAAAGTACACTTGAATTCGGCTGAGAACCACGGCCCGGCCGTGAATATCTCGCCCAAACGGAACGCGATATCGGCTTGCTCTTTCGGCACATCCGCCCAATACGCCGCTATTGCGGAACGTCCGATGACTGCTCGCTGAAAGGGATCGGGCACAAATTTCCCTCCCTCAGTGAAGACGCCGGCCATCGCGTCGGCCTCTCCCCGCTCCCAGGCGCGTCCGAAACTCTCGATCAGATTCCTTTTAATGTCTTCCGTCATCTCAGCTCTTCAATAACCCCTGTCGGCGGCTTTTCAACCACACACCGAACGAATCAACTCTAGAGGAAATTAGGGCGTCCCGCCAGGTGTGCCTTTAGGCGTCGCTTCACAGCCCGAAAGCGAACGACATATTAGGACTCATGGCAGACGTTACTCGAGTTATCGTTGACACCGACGCAGGTATAGATGATGTCGTCGCGCTTGCCGTTGCCGCCCTGTCTCCCGAGTTGGAGATAGTGGCTGTTACGACAACGTACGGCAACACCACTCTCGACTACGCCACCGGTAACGCAACTAAAGTTCTCACCTTGGTAGGCCGGGAGGACGTGAATGTATTCGCCGGCGCGAGCCGTCCGCTCAAGAGAGATCTCGTAACCGCACCGGAAACTCATGGTGAGACCGGGGTGGGATACGCCGCCACTCAACCCGCGAAGGTTGACCAGAATCACCGCGCGTTACTCGACGCTTTACAGCTATGCGGCGGATCGGTGGTTCTAGTGACGCTGGGCCCCCTCACAAATCTGGCGAACGCCCTGGCCCACAGCCGAACCGAGGTCGAGTCAAAGGTGACGAGACACATCGGGATGTTCGGCAGTCTTTCTGAAAAGGGATGTGGCGATCGCTGGGCCGACTTCAACTGCTGGTCCGATCCGGAGGCGTCGTCGATAGTGATAAACTCTCGGCTAAACACAGAGATGGTCGGACTCGACGTCACTCGGAAGATGACCCTTAGCGCGGACGAAGTGACCCGTCTGACCAGGTCGACGAACCCGGTGACTCGCTGGTTGGGAATGGCACTTCAGTTCTATGTGGAGTCCCATCGGGAACAGCGGAGACTGGACGGATGTGTGATCAACGACGTACTTCCCGTGGGTGAGTTGATAAGTCCAGGATTATTGGAGTTTGGCGAGCAATCCTTGCGCGTTGCGTTGACCGATGATGAACACCGCGGCCGTACCATGATTGATAACTCCGGTACCACAGTGAAGGTTGCTAAGGACGTGCAGATTGCCGGGATGCGCCGATTGCTTGCGCGCGCTTTCGGTTCGGATTGGAGTACAAACCTCGGAGAAGGTAAATGAGCGAAGCTCAAGTGAAAGTCGGGATCGTTGGCGTCGGCGAGGTAGGACGGGGATGGGCAGCTCTGTGTGTCGCCGCTGGCTGGCCGGTGACCTTGTTCGACAGCGACGGCGTGGCTTCCAATCAGGCGACCGAGGACGTTGCGCACAGAGCCCGGAATCTGGTGGAACTCGGCAGGGCCACTGATGAATCGGTTGAAAAGGGCGTGCGCAACATGGAGGTCGCCGGCTCCCTACTGCAAGCCTGCCGCGAAGCTCAATGGATCATCGAATCTGTTGGGGAAGACTTGCAGCTAAAGCAGAAAACGTTTGAACTCATTGAGTCGGCTTCGGTGCGTGCCCGCGCAGTTACCAGCTCTTCATCCGAGTTGTCGCCCACGGATATCGCCGCCCGGTGCAAGAACAAGGCGCGGGTTCTGGTCGCCCACCCGATGAATCCGCCGGAACTTATTCCGCTCGTCGAACTCGTACCCTCGCCCGCCACGGACGCAGCACTGGTCGAGCTCGTTCGCGGCTGGCTTCACGCGTTGGGACGAATAGCAATCGTCATCAAGAAACCCGTTCCGGGTGGCGTCGTAAATAGAATTGCCGCAGCTGTCTGGCGTGAATGTATAGACCTGGTCCTCAACGACATCATAGACGTTGACGATCTGGATAGGGCGGTATCCCTGGGACCTGCGCTTGGCTGGGCAGCAGCTGGTCCACATCTGTCTTACCACCTTGCGGCGGGCGACCGGGGTGTACGAGGGTTTCTTCAGGGCCTCCTTACCACCTTCGAAAACTCGTGGGAGTCTCTGGCAACCTGGTCCAAGCTCGAACCCGAAGAGCAGAAGAAGATCGTGGCGCGCATCGAGAAGGCGTACGCCGACAACGTCGACGTAATCCGGTCGGCGCGGGATCGCAGGCTCGCTGCGATACTCAGGGGTCTGGAGAGTGCGCGGCGGGAGTAGCGGGCGCCTTAAACGGCTACGAAGAGACCCGTTCCGTACATAATCGCGAATCCCACCACGATACCAGTCGCCGTGATTGGATTCAACGTCGTGCCTTCGCTTTCACGTTCCACTACGCGGTAGAGCGCAACAACCACCTGGGCAATGGCTCCGGCCCCTACGCTCAAAAAGAGAACCGCGATCAAGGGTGAATAAGCCAGGCCCCCGATCCAAGCGCCAAGAATAGTGGGAACCCCTGCTATCGCTCCGAGCGCCGCGAGTGTGCGGATCCTAGGGCGGTCCGAAGCTATCGGGGCAACGATGCCAAGCCCTTCGGTCGTGTTGTGAAGCATGAAACCGATAATGAGGAAAGCCCCTAACGCCGCCTCACCCAGCGAATAGGCTGCTCCTATTGCGAGACCCTCGCCGAGATTGTGCAGACCGATTCCCATCGCGATCAGTAGTGCCACCGTCATGCGACCGGAGGCATCATCCCGAGACGTTGACCGGTGAGACGCGGCCTGAAGTAGGACGAAAGTCGCTATCGCCCCTACGAGCACTAGGACTTCGGCCTGAAAAGCCCCTGCGACCGCGTGCGCCGCCTCAATCCCCTCTTCGAGCGCATCAACTCCGAGAAACACCAGCAGCCCCGCCGTCAAAGCCAGCATGAAGTGTATCCAGCGGCGCTCCAGACGCCTCAGGAAGGGGAACCACAGCAGCCCTATCAGCACCGGGATCACACCTACATACAGACCCACAGCGCCGAAGACGAGGAAATACCGGGCTCCGAGCACCGGTGTGGCGGTCGCGAGTTCGATCTCGTGTTCGAACGTGACGCCCGTCGACGTCAGCAACGTTATACCGTGCGCCTCGTCCTGTACCCAAGGGTAAGGTATCTCGATGGTTGCACGCCCGAGGCGCGGTATGGTGGCGGAGGGCTCGATCGTAAAGCTCCGAAACGCCTCGTCCACCATCACCTGAGCGACGGTAACGGGATCGGGACCGCCGTTAACGAGTTCCACTGCGATGACACCCGGTGCGAGAGTCACCCGCTCGAACGAGAGTTCTTCCACGGGAGGCAATCCCCGCCCCAGGAAATCAACAAGGCCGCCCTTTAACACCACAACCGAAAACACCGCCAGCAAAACGAGTGGCGTAAGACCCAAGAGCCACAGCCGAGTATTGAACTTCACGCTATCGTCTCCCTGACATCAAACACGCCCATCCAACCCAACTCGGCGAACTCGGCCTGATGCGCGTGGAACATGTACCTGCCCGGATCGTTGTACGTGAACTCGAGTATGTGCCGTTCTCCCTGACACATCATGATCGTATCGGTGAAGTCGTGCGGTGTCAGGGTTGTACCCGTTCTGTAGACGTGAAACATGTTCCCGTGAAGGTGGAACGAATTGACCGGGTCGAACTCGGTAACGTTGATCAGATACACTCGCTGTAGTTCTCCCTTCCGCACCGGAATAGGATTCGACTGATACGCGAAGGCGATAGTGTTCGCAGAGTATATCTCGTTCTCCCCGTCGAAATTCGTGTCAAAACCGTTCATCACCATGACCATCTCGCGGGCGCGGGGGCGCGGCGTCGGGGGATCGATGATGAACGTGCCGTACAGACCCTTGGCCATGTGTTTCTTCAACGGCA
>JACZUR010000138.1 GCA_022573095.1 Gemmatimonadota bacterium
ATAGAATGATTCGGTCGTTGCCGGATGCCGCGATGTACTCAGCTGAGAGCAATAGCTCTACGATTGTCGACGCCAGCCCTCGTTTCAGGAGAATCGGCTTGTCGATGTCGCCCGCGCGCTTTAGAAGCGAGAAGTTCTGCATGTTTCTCGCACCGATCTGGACTACGTCGGCGTACTCGCTTACAATAGCGATTCCTTCCGGATCGACTGCCTCTGTCACCACCGGCAGTCCCGAGCGTTCACTCGCTCGCGCAAGCATCTCCAGCCCTGGAACACCCAGCCCTTGGAACGAGTAAGGCGAGGACCGTGGCTTGAAAGCGCCTCCTCTCAGGAGAGTCGCGCCGGCCGCTCTGACTTCCAGCGCCGCTTCAGTGATCTGTTCTTCCGACTCGACCGAGCAGGGCCCGGCGATTATCGGTACGCTGTTGCCTCCGAAGCTGATGCCTTCGGCGACCTCGACAACAGTTGTATCGGGCTTCCATTCCCGGGACACCAGCTTGAAAGGTTGGGTCATCTGCACGACGTCGCGCACGCCGGGTAGAGCACGAAATCTTGATTCGTCTACGTTGCTGACGTCGCCAGTCATTCCGATCGCCGTACGCTGGTTTCCGCTGATACGCTGTGCGCGGAGGCCGAGATCTCTTATCGTGGCAGTGACACCGGAAATTTCATCCCGTGTCGCGTCCGTTCGCATGATTACAATCATCTCTTACCGTCAATCACGAAAATGTCACCATCCGATGCCGCTATGACTTCGCGCTCGAACTCAGCTGCAGCACGAGCCACTGGGTCAACCGCTTCCACCGGCGGGTAGAAGTGTGTCAGAACCAACCTTCCTGCATCCGCTGTACGGGCGAGTCTGCCGGCCTGGGCGGGTGTAAGATGAGTGTCGATGGCCCTGTCGTCCGGGAGCGAGCACTCGCTGAGCAAAAGATCGCATCCTCGAGCCCAAATGGCGAGGTCGTCACTTGGGCCTGTGTCCCCCGTGTAGACCATCCTTCCGTCGTTGTCCGTAATGGAATACGCGACGCTTTCATCGGTGTGCCGGGTACGATGACATTCCAAGAAGGTGCCGGGGCCGAGTTCGTGTCTCTCAAGGGGTTCGATCTCTACTATTTCAATCGGGAAACCCGGGGACAGGATCCACTGCCCGAATGCCTGAGCGAGAGCCTGAATTCGTGGTTTTAGACCGCGCGGTCCGAACAGTGACAGCTTGCCGGTTCTTGGCGTGTCGGCTCCCCAGCGCTGGGCAAAGAGAAAGGCCGGAAGCTCGCCCCAGTGGTCCGCATGAAAGTGAGATAGGGCGATGTGGGTTGTACCGAACCAGTCAACTCCGAAGGTGGCCATGCGGTGAAGCGTGCCCGCGCCGCAGTCGATCAGCAGGCGAACGCCACCAGACTCGACCCAGTACGAGGCCGACGTTCTTGTTGCCGAGGGAGACACGGTTCCACTGCCCAGGACGGTTAAGCGCATAGCAGGAATTTGGTGAAGAGAACGGATCGGCTCCGGATATCTACCTCAACATCTGTGCTGGCAACTTCGCGTGCTGGTCTAGCGGGATCGCTAGACCAGTTTGGCCTCTCCGAGTCTAACACCTACCACCGTAGATACACCCGGTTCTTGCATGGTGATTCCGTAAACCGAATCTGCTATCTGCATGGTACGCGGGTTGTGTGTGATGACAATGAACTGGGTATCAGACTTGAATTCTTCCAAGAGCCTGATGAATCGCACAATGTTGGCATCATCGAGTGGTGCGTCGACCTCGTCCAGTAAGCAGAAGGGGCTGGGCTTGGTGAGATATATGGCAAACAGCAGTGCCGATGCCACGAGGGCACGCTCGCCGGTTGAAAGCAAGTGTATGCTGTGCATCTTCTTTCCCCTGGGAGATGCATGAATCTCAATATCACTCTCGAGAGGATCGTTCTCGTCCGATAGCCTGAGATCGCACTGTCCTCCCTCGAACAGCGTTCCAAAAGCCGTTCCGAAGTTCTCGCGAATCGCTTCGAAGGTTTCCAGAAACATTCGGCGTGCGGTCTGGTCGATTTCTTTGAGCGCCTTCGAGAGATCCGCTCTAGCGGCTATCAGGTCGTCGCGCTGCGTTGTAATGAACTCAAGTCGCTCGCGTTCCTGCTCGTGCTCTTCTACCGCTAGAGGATTGACGGGGCCGAGGGACTCGAGCTTATCGGCCAGTTCCTGCGCTCTGTATCCCAGTTCGGCAGCATCGCCTTCAACCTCAGGTGCAGCCTCTGCCAATTCAGCGTAGGGTTTTTGCCACTCGGCTTCAATCCTTTCCAGCAGCGCGCTCTCTCTTCCGGCGACTTCCGTCATCTCGAGTTCTAGTTCGTGAGAGGACTGAGTCAGGACGGCGAGCTTTTCTCTCGTCTTGGCAACCTTGGTCTCGGTTTCCTGAACCGACGCCTCAGCTGCCTGAGTTCCGTCAGATGCCGCTGCAACGGCGGACTCCAATTCTTGTAGGGCCACCCGGCCCTCCTTGAGTCGCTCCTTCCACTCGGTGATGTTGTTGCGCTGCTGGTTCGTGTCCGTATCGATTGCCGTTAGTTCGCGTTCCAATGCCTCGGTAGATTCCTGGGAAGATTCGAGGTCGGCTCTGGCACGCCCGTGCCTCTCCTTTGCTGCCGTCTCCCGAGCTACCACCTGCGCCTCTTCCACTTGCCAGTGAACTCTGCGCTCCCTGGCTGTTTCTTGGGCTTCCTCGAACTCTTCGAGTTTCCTTCGCTGAACGACTACGTCGGCTTCGATCTCATATCGTTCTTGGTCGGTCCTCCCGAGCGTGGCGGCATTGTCATCAAGTGATTTCTTTCTTTCCTCAATTCGGGCCCGAGTTCGCTCCAATGCGTCTTTGAACTCCGACCACTCACGCTCGCCGCGTTGGTAGTTGCGGTTGTTGTCGTCGTGACGCGCCGCACATTCCCTGGTTGCTTCCCGAGCCTGTTCGAACTTGCGCGTAGCTTCATTCAGTTCTTTCTCAGCGGCACTGTAGCTCGTGACAGCTTCCGCGATCTTCTGGTTAAGTTCTTCCAGGGATCTCATAGCTTCCGCGTGTCCGCTCCGGACAGTCTCAAGCTCCGTTTTGCGAGCCAGCGGACCGCCCGGCCCGCCTGATTCGGGCAAAAAGATCGCACCGTTGCTACGCAAGATTGTCGACCCGGAGGGGTCTAGTGCCTTGTTCTCGGCCGTGAGCGCCACCACCCATTCAACTGCCGGCGCACTTGCCTGAAAGTGGTCGTGCGTGCCTTGGTCGCTCTGGCTCTTGGGTCCGGGCCGTACCGGTAGCAGCATCAGGGGGCCCGGCTTCGTCTCGGCATGCCACTTGCGCACTATTTTGACGGTCTCTTCATCCTCCACCAACACTGCGTGAAGCCAGTCACCGAGCACGCGCTCTGCAAATTTTACCGAGGCTTCTGTTGTTGCGAGGAAATCGCTCAGCGGTCCGTATATCTTGTCACCGCCTATCTTGTCGCGCTGCTGCAACAATAGGCGGGCTGCGGGGGCGAGCCCAGCGCGGCTGCGTTCAAGTTCCTCGAGCGCATCGCGGCGCGCTTCCAACTGTGCAACTTCTTCCTCGGTCGAACGCCGCTCAACCCGCACCGCAGTCTCGCTCTCACGCGTGGCGGCCAGCGCGTGCCTGGCCCGCTCGACTTCGTCCCTAGTCTTTCGCTCCTGTTCTTCTAACTGTGCCAGCTCCGTAGCCGACTGCTGAGTAAGGTCCCGGTTGCGGTCCCTTTCCGACGCAGTGGTGTCAAATCTTTCCTCGGCCTCACTGATCGTTACGCCGAGTTCCTCTAGCTCGGCTTCGGCCGCACTTCGCTCTCCCCGCAGAGCGCGCTGAGTTTCCGCCAGTTCCTGAAGTCGTTCCTCCTGCGCCCGCACCAGGTCTCTCTGGACAGAGACTTTGGACCGGCTCTGGTCCTCTGCCTCACTGCGCAGATCCAGTTCTCGTTGCACCGAATTGTGGGCCTTCTGGGCGGCTTCCTGCGCTTCCAAGGCCGCCTCGCTCTCGAGTTTTGTTCGCGCAATCCTTTTCTCGAATTCTCTCTTCTCTTCTAGTGCCCTCTCCTTGCGGGAGGAGGAGTGCTGCAAGCGTTCGTCAGCAAGCTTTAGGTCGCCCTCCAGTTTCTCGACTTCCACGCGGAGGTCCGCTAGCCGGCGCTCGACTTCGTTTCTTTCCGCTTCGGCTGCGATCCGGCGTTGCACCCGCTGCTCGCGCTTGCGCTCGAGGCGTTCGAGGTCGGCGTCGGCTGCGGGAATTTCCTGCTGCAATCGAGAACGTCGGCCTTGAGCCGCGCTCTTGAGCCGTTCGAACTCCTTGAGGTCTGAACGCGCCAGCGTTATCACAATGGCAAAACGTTCTTCTGTGAGTTGGCGTCCGCGCTCCGCTTTGCCTTTCTGGCGTGCGAGGCTTCGCACCTGTGTCTGAACTTCGCCTACCAAGTCCTCGAGCCGTTGCAGGTCGTCCGTTGTTTGCTGCAGACGCCGTTCGGTGGTTGTCTTTCTGTCTCTGTAGAAGCCGATCTCAGCTGCCTCCTCAAAAAGCGAGCGCCGTTCCTCGGCATTGTCCGAGAGCAGCCTGTCCACCATTCTAGCTTCAATGACTACGCTGGCGTCCGCTCCAAGTCCGGTACCGCGTAGCAGATCCTGAATGTCCCGCAGTCGCACATGGGAGCCGTTAATCAGGTAGTCGCTCTGCCCGCTCCGGGAGAGCCGGCGGGTAATCACTACCTCACTGTAGGAGATTGGGAGGATCCCGTCACCGTTGTCGAAGTAGAGCGAAACCTCGGCGATGTTAACCGGTTTCCGGGACGCTGTGCCCTGGAATATGATTTCCTCCATTCGCGCGCCGCGCAATACCTTTGACCGCTGCTCTCCGAGAACCCATCTCACAGCATCAGAGATGTTGGATTTACCGCAGCCGTTCGGTCCAACTATCGCGGTGACACCTTCCTGGAACGGGAGTTGGACTGTGTCCGCAAAGGATTTGAATCCCGACAACTCTAGCCGGGTCAGTTTCATCAGCAGTTCCTTGAGTGGTTCAGATCCCTAAATCTCCGCGAACCGCGGGTTCGAATTGATATATGCTTGCCCGACACGCACCAGGGGCTCTCCGAGTTACCGGCCTGGGCTTGTAAAATGTACGTAGGCGGCTCTCATCGACGAACCCCTCACCGTTCAGGACCCAATTGCCGCGCGAAGATCCAGTACGGCCGGTCCAAGGTGCGTGCTACGACCTCGGCACTCGCCCGCGTAGGGAATGGGCCGAGCACCACGCGGAACGGATCGTCCGGGTTGTCGGGGAGCATAATCGACGCATCGAGTCCTGCAGCCCTGAGACGGGAGGAAAATTCCTCGGCCCAGTCTCTATTACGCGTGCTGCTGACCTGAACGTACAGGATCTCTCCGATCTCGCCGACGATGGCCTCTGCGACGCGCTCTTCCGCCTCTAGGACCGGTCTCTCAGGTGTCCACCTAGCTACCACCCACCTGTCTTCACCGATTCCCTCAACGCGACCAAGTTCAATCAGCGATTCAGGGTCGAAGGAGTACAGGTCGCCGCCTTGCTCTGCGAGGATAGTCCCTCCTGGGCCGACCGTCGGTAGGTCCGGCGTCCAGCGTGTCTTGAGCAATCCGATACGTCTCATTCTCGGAGCGTCCACCGCTATGACGGTGTCGGAGCCAGGTTGCTTGAGGAAGATGATGCGGCCGTGAGGGTCGATTCTTACCGACTCTGGGGCGAACGGTAACCCCATTGTTTCCAACAGGTTGCCGGAATATCTGTCGATCTGGACGAGTTCGTTTCCCGCGGTTGTGACGTAGACGCGGTGTCCGGCCGGTGAGAACGCCGCTGCCACGGGCCGGCTTTGTAATTCGATATCCCTCACTCGATCGGAACTCCTCGTTTCGATCAACCTAATTCCCGATTCGGTAAGTACCGCCGCGGCGTCAGCCCAGCGCGATACAATCAGATCTCCATCGGGGATCGTCCATCTTCTCGGATCTCTGGTTCGGCTGATGAACTCCAGGGTCCGATCCTCCCCATCCCTTATCTCAACCAGCGCGCGACTTCCGGCGCCACCCCAGATCGACTGTGGATTTGCGGAGCCAGAATCGACCCACACGGTAAGGCGGCGGCGTTCGACCGATCCAACCGCTCCGCTGGCGGGAACCAGGTAGGGGATCCCATTGGCACCCATGGTCACGCGGCGAACGGATGAATCGATCATGCGTGACAGGCCGGCCTGTAGATCTATGGCAAAGAGACCTCCTGCAGCCGTAGTAACGTAGATGAG
>JACZUR010000139.1 GCA_022573095.1 Gemmatimonadota bacterium
AGGCGATCGTGAACCGGCGTAGCGCACGGCGAAACGTCGATGGGCAGCTTTTCGATGCGATTGAGATGGTAAAGGTCGACATCTCAACGATGCAGGAGGTGATCGGGAAGACGGTAGGAGGTTTCCTGCCCTACATGTTCATACTCTTCATGTTCATGGGCTCGATGTATCCCGGTATCGACCTCGGCGCGGGCGAGAAGGAACGCGGGACGCTGGAGACGCTGCTCTCCAGTCCTGCCAGCAGACTCGAGATAGTACTCGGCAAGTTTCTTGTGGTTGGGCTTATCGGTATATCGTCAGCCGCGATTTCGATGATTGGGCTCTGGGTGGCCGTGACGCAGATCAGGGACATCCCCGCCGAGGTGATGGCTGTAGCCGCAGATATTCTTAGCATAAAGGTAGTGGGTACCATTCTAACACTGCTCATCCCGCTCGAGGCGTTCCTCGCTTCGGTGATCTTGGCCATCTCGATCCATTCGAGATCGTTCAAAGAGGCGCAGAGTAGCCTCACGCCGATGAGTTTCGTTGTGATAGTACCGGTAATGTTCGGACTGATGCCGGGTGTCGAGTTGAGTTGGCAGACGGCTCTTATTCCCATACTGAACGTATCCTTGGCCAGTAAGGATATTATTTCAGGGTCGATCAATCCGCTCCACCTCGTGCTCGCCTACGCATCGCTACTGGCTTTGGCGTCTGCTTCACTCTGGTTCTGTGTTCGGTGGTTCAATAAGGAATCAATCATATTCAGGTCGTAGCTGCCGGCGTCATCATCTACCACCCAACGCATAACTCAGCGTAGTCGTTATTAGGAGATCGTGTTTCTCAATGCCGGGCTGCGGCTGGTTGTTGAACTCGTTGAGAATTCCAAATCGGAAGCCGAGTCCCTTTAGCACGCCTATGATGAGAGCAGCGTCCGAACGTACGCGGTAATCGGTTAGGTCGCCGGCACTCCCGCTCCAGTCCAACCTCCAGACGAGGTCCGCAAGCCCGAAGTTCTGCCTCAGCGCGGCTTCGAATCCGGCCACGACATCCGTTTCCGCACCGCCCGATACGAAGCTCTCGGCGCGCAAGCCACCCGACAGTGACAAGCGTACGTCGGTGGCCGGTGTTGATACAGCCTGGATACCAGCCCCGATGTTGTACAATGCGCCAAGCGTTATGTCTTGAAAAACATCTCGCTTGAAGCGCGTGGCTGCAAAGGCGAAAAGTTCGGTAGTGAGGAAGAGATCGCCGCGCGCAGATGCGTAGTAGTTGGATACGGTGTTCTCGAACGTCCCGCTGTCACCGCGTTTGTCTTCACGGTTCCAGCCGAAGGTGAATTCGAGCCGGTCGCGTTCGGTGTTGCGGGCGAATTCGAGGGTAAGGTTGACTCCCCGCGCGCGGCTGTTCCCGCTCTTATCGGAGAGGCCGAAGCTTCCCAACGCGCTCCAAAACCTGGTGATGGGTGAGAACAGACCGATCTCCACCGGGCGCAAAGCATCTAGGTCGGCGGGCGACCCGACCGCAACGATTTCGGCTGGACTAATCAAGCGAGTTGAACCGTCGTCCAAATTGAGTCGAACGCCGCTCGGATCTTCTGCTAGCCGGGCTGCAAGAACGCTGCCGTCGACAAGGCGGATTCCGATGAGACTGTCACTAGTAGCGGTTCGAATCTGCGAGACAGAGATCTCCTGATCCGTACCCACAAATCGAAAGCGCCAGCTTCCGTTTGAGATACCAAGCAACTCTCCGGAGATTCTATCACCGTTAGTGAGTATCAGTGTCTGTTGACTCGCCAGCGGCGTTGTAGCAGCCAACACCCACGCCGCAAGCAGTACAGACGGCGTCCTCAGATTCATCTATCGAGCGACAGCCGCCTGGTCGGTAGCGGGAATGAGGTCGAGAAGTTTGTGGTTGTGCGATTCGAAGGTGCCGCCGCGTTCGAACGGCACCGGACTCTGGAACAGAGGACCATCGAACACGAACGAGTGATACTCTCCGTGTTCTCCGCAGGGATCAAGATTCGGTATCCGTGACATCGCGTCGATGAGCGCTTTGTTAATCTCGTTGCCGAGCAACTGAGCCGCACCGCGCTCGAGATCGACGCTGATGATCAGGCTGCGATAGCCCAGGTCCACCGACTCTCTGATCAGGTCGGCGGGCTGTTCACCCCAGATCGGTTCAATGTGCTCGAGGCCCGCCGCGGTTACGCGGTCTTCGTACCATGCTCTCACATCGGACAGGTGAATGTTACCGAAGACGAGTCCGGTGATACCGCGAGATTTTACATCCCGCAGGAGTTGTTGGAAGGTTTCTTCGTACGGTTTGCCGCCGCTGGCAAACTGAAGTGGTTCCAGGTTGAGATGTCTGCTGTATGTCTCAACCATCTCGCGTCTGGTGCCGTGAAAGGCCACTCGTCCGGTTTCGCGATCGTATGTGTTGATGACGTATCCGATGTCGAGTCCCTGGCGCAGAGCGCGGTCCAGCGCCAACGTGCAGTCCTTTCCTGCGCTGCTCATCAGGGCGTAGGTCATGCGGCAAAGGTAATGGGAGGAGGGATCAGGTGGCAGCGGCCATCCTGCTCGTCGGAGTTTGATTCCTGGGCGACTGCTGTCGGGGTCCGAGCGAACAGAGCGAGCGTAATACCTGCGAACGACAAACCCAGAAGCAGGGAGTTCGAATTCATCGAGACCTCCATTGGGATCACAATGGTTATGTGCCTGGGATTTTAATGGTCAGACACACCGAGTAGCAAAATCGTTGCCTCCAAGGATGTTTCATGCTGCAACGACCTCGCAACGACGCCGCCCGCCAGAGAAAACTTCTTAGACTTCTTCGACTTCGAGGTCGGGATGATACCGGGGCACCAGATGGCTCCGTGTCTCCCCTCGGGTGGAATGGTAGAACACCCCCACTTACGGCTCGGACAGAAAACCTAGGATCTCGCGCCATAGCCGCTCACTCTGATCGGTCTGAAACAGATACTGCGCGTGAGCGGATCCATCCAGCACTACCAATCTTTTAGGCTCCGGCGCTCTGTTATATTGGTCGCGAATCGCGGGAAGTCGCAGAACGCCGTTACCGCTGAAGTCCTCTCGGCTCGTGATAAACAGTTTGCGGCCGAGCATCTGCTCTGGTTCATCGATTGGAGAAGAGGCCAACAACACGAGGCGGTCGATGGTGCCTGGTGCTTGGACCGCCGCCAGAGCCGCCGCCCATCCGCCGAAACTGGCGCCGACGACCGAAACACTCTGCGCGCCGGACTGTTGCAGATAGTGAACCGCGGCGAGCACATCGAACTCAACACCCTCATCGCCCGTGGCGTCGGGGCCGCCCCGCGACTGGCCGCGCCCGCGAAAATCGATCGCGACGGCACGGAAGCCCGCGTCCGCGAGCGCCTGCGCTTGGGTCGACCAACTCTCTTTCGTGAACCGGCCCCCATGCGCCAGGACAACACCGCGGGCGCCCTGCCCATACACGTAGGCATAGACGACACCCCCATCTTGCGTCGGAAAGGAAACAAGTTCTTGCGTGCTGATGAGACCCGTCAGCACGAGAGCCGTTACGGCCATTTCCACGATTAGCATGGTTCCAATATCGCTATTTCGCTCGGAAGATAATCACAACTAATTCGGCGCCAGCCCCGCGCGGTCCGGACGATCACGGCGGACAACGGGGGGGAGTTCCGCGGCTACGCCGCCATCGAACGCGCGACCCACACCCGGTTTTATTTCGTGATGCCCCACCACGCGTGGGAACGCGGGACCCACTTGTTGGGAAGAGCATTGCCCGTAATGTCATGGAGCAACGTCATGTCATGATCGGCACCGAACGCTGCGGAACGATCTTGGAACTCAAGCCGATCCCCTGAAAAGAACATTGCCCATGAGGCGGTTTGTGGCCTTCAGCGCCGCAAGGGCTGCGCTACGCTCTAGCTGCCTCCCTATGATGCATGATCCGACGAGCTGCTGTTGCGTCTCACCCAATAGGCGGTAGGAGAGCACGACAACTATGATAATGGTGTCAGACACCGTGATGGTTTGCACTCCCTGCACTTCCAGCTCGATCTGATCATTTACCGACTGCTCGAGCGCACGAGCTGTGGCCTCCACGGTGCACTTGAGTCGACCCGATTCCGAGTCTTTGCCCTGAGCCGTGCCAATAAAAACATCCCCTTCAGGCCAAGCCAAGTCCACCAGCGCTTCACAACGGTTGTTGGGCAGTTCCTCGAACTTGACCTCTTTGAATCCAATGCGGTCGCGAACCTGCTTCACGATCATATCTCGGCCTCCTTTTGTTAGTGACGCGGCTCTCGGGGACTAAAACTGCCACGCGCTGACCAATCCACAAGTGCGTTTTTGGGACATCAGTATACATTTTTGGGACATTTTACCCAATGGAACACCGAAAATGACCGATCTAGTCCTTAAGAGGAATGGGATTTTGATCCGTTGCTCTCCAGTTCATGGAGCGAACGACACCTAAGAAATGATGCCGGCTGAGGAGAGCCACCCGGCGAAATAGCTTCAACTGTTGAATAAGAGCTGGCGAGCGTCAGCTCATTCGTCGGCCGCAGTTTGGGTTGCAGGTGGTCCGGCAGCTCTCTCATCAAGATCCGCGCACTATTGTCCCACCACGCAACGTTTTGATACCCTAGCACACTGCTGAATATGCTACGGTTGTCTGTCTCCAGCTTCAGCAGGCAACATGATAGCAACCGTTTACTCAGCGGCGGTACTCGGAATCGACGCCTATCGCGTGGACGTCGAGGTAGACGTCACCAAGGGCCTTCCCTCGTTCGCCACCGTGGGACTGCCTCAGGGTGCGGTAAAGGAGGGCAGAGAGCGGGTGAACGCGGCGATAGTCAACAGCGGACTCGAATTCCCGCTGATGCGGATTACCGTCAATCTCGCCCCGGCTGATATCCGAAAAGAGGGTTCCGCGTTCGACCTCCCCGTAGCCATCGGTTTGCTCGCCGCTACCGGTCAACTCGGAAAAAACAACGCTAGAAAGCCGCTGGAGGACTTCGTCCTGATCGGAGAACTCGGTCTCGAAGGGGACGTACGCCCTGTGCGCGGCGCGCTATCGATCGCCCTCGCGGCCAAGGGAGCAGGTCTGCGTGGCGTGATAGTTCCATTCGCTAACCTGGAAGAGGCGCGTGTGGTCGATGGGCTCAGCGTCGTACCGGCGCGAAACCTGTCCCAGGTGATCGACTTTCTCAAGAACGGCACCTGTGTGGAGGAATCCAGGGATCCGCCGTGCGCAGAAACACAAATTGTGCATTACGATGTTGATTTCTCGGACGTGCGGGGACAAGAGCATGCGAAGCGCGCCCTGGAGGTCGCCGCTGCGGGAGGACACAACCTGCTGATGGTTGGCCCGCCGGGATCGGGTAAGACGATGCTGGCCCGCAGACTCCCGACAATACTTCCCGCACTCAGCCTCGATGAAGCGCTCGAGACGACGAAGATCCACAGCGTGGCCGGATTGTTGCCGCCCGGTACATCGCTAGTTCGAGCGAGACCGTTTCGAGCACCACACCATACGATAAGCGACGCTGGACTCATTGGTGGCGGCACGCACCCTCGGCCGGGCGAGGTAAGCCTGGCGCACGGCGGTGTGTTGTTTCTCGACGAGTTGCCGGAGTTTCGCAAGAATGTTCTCGAAGTGTTACGTCAGCCGTTGGAGGACGGATCCGTCACGATATCCCGCGCAGCGATGTCACTCAGCTATCCATCACAGTTTATGCTCGCAGCGGCGATGAATCCCTGTCCCTGCGGTTACTACGGAGATCGTGGCCACACCTGCTCTTGCAATGAACAGACAATTGCGAGATATCGTTCACGGGTTTCTGGTCCGCTTCTCGACCGGATCGATCTCCACATCGAAGTACCGGCTGTACCGTACAAAGAGTTGAGTGGCGACCGGGCCGGAGAATCGAGCGCTTCGATTCGGGAGCGTGTGAGTTGCGCGCGCGAATTACAGCAGGAACGATTCTCCGGCAGAGGTGGGGTGTTTGCCAACGCGCACATGACGCCTCGTGATCTGAGGAAACATTGCAAGCTGGAGCGCGGTGCCGAGTCGTTGCTTACGGCTGCTATCGCGCGCCTCCGGCTGTCGGCGCGGGCGTATCATCGGATACTGAAGCTATCGCGTACGATTGCGGATCTGGTGGGGGAGACTCGTATCGCAGACTCACATGTTAGTGAGGCGGTTCAGTATCGCAGTCTGGATCGGAGGGGGGTGGGGTAGGGGGAGTTCCCGTCTGTACCGCACTAGCTTC
>JACZUR010000140.1 GCA_022573095.1 Gemmatimonadota bacterium
GTTGGCGTGAACTCTGATTCGGGGCCAGTAACGACGGCGTGTGCCTCAAATTTGCTAACGGAGAGCGTGGTATCGAGACTGGCAAAGTGTCGTTGTCCAGCCAACACGATCGCGCACGCCTCTCTGGACGAGTTCTCCGGACAAAACGCTGGTGTTGTTCGGCTGCAGGAGACACTTCCAAGAGCGGCCCCGGTGAACCCCCAATAGAGGGCGCTCGCATAGATCTTCCAGATGTGGTTGGACTCCATACACATAGATTCTAGCGAAGAGGATTGGCTGGCGGCAGATCCCGCCCTGATTTCCTCTCGCTGAACTGGGATGCCAATCTAACGCGGTAGCGTCGATTGACGGTGCGTCAGAACCCGGGAGCGCGAATCCGAACGCAATTTCGACCCGCGTGTTTCGCGTCATACAGTGCCATGTCGGCCTCACCGACAACAGCCTTTGGGCTGATGACACCGCTCTCCTTCTGAGCGGCACCCACGCTGACGGTCAGGGGGACTTTCTCGCTACTGCCTTCGCGTTTCTTTTCGCCCACCCCCGGCTTGTTTGCCGGACGATCTTTAGCCCGGATGACAAACGGAACTCGCTCAACTGTCTCGCGTACGGTTTCGAGGTGAGGCTTGACTGCGTCGATGTTACTGTCGGCGAATAAGATAGTGAATTCCTCACCGCCGTAGCGGTATGCCTTGCCTCCACCGCCAACGTGATCAAGCACCCCTGCGACTTTACGCAAAACATGATCCCCAACGTCGTGTCCGTATCTGTCGTTGAAATTTTTCAAATGGTCCACATCTATCATCGCGACGGAGAAACGGTCGCCGAGGTGCAGTAACGCCTGGTCGAGCGAACGTCTAGTCAACAGGCCGGTGAGATGGTCTCGATGGGCCACGACAAAGGCTGCTTCCCGCACCGAAACTATCAGAACCAGACCTGCAGTCGCGAAGAAGAAGGTCTCCGCCTGTGGCAGATGCACTGCCAGTACAACCGCGACCATGCTCCAGAGGTATCCTCGACCGGTTGCGTTCGGCCTGAGCACCTGTCTGGCCGTGAATACGATAAGCGCAATCGAGTATGCCGCGAGAGCGGGCTGCGACAGAGGGGTCCAGGTCAACCAGCTATCCTTCAATGGTCCCAGATCAAACAATGACGGCACAACTGCACCGGGGGTCAACGTCACGAGGGCGACGACTCCAGCCTGTACCAACAGCCCGATGAGCCTCACGCGCCCCACACGTGTCACGATTCCGCGTTCATCCATCCACGAGAATGCGAGGAAGTTCACTGGTAACAGGAGAACTACCGACTGGAAAAGGCGGTCCGCGGCTGGCTGCGGCAGCGATTCGGAAGCATACCAGATTGATCGGTCGGCTAATGTCAGTAGGATGATCCCGAAGAGGAGCCTGCTTGTCCCGTACCTCCGGGCCACGATAAGACCCGCTACCAGAACAAGAAACGGGTAATAGTAGGTTATCTCGGGTAGCTCGCCTCCGAGATCGAAGTACACAACCAATATTGCCAGCAGGACGATCGGACCCTCGACCGAGAAGAGGGACGCAGCTGTCTCGCTGATGCGCTTCAGTCTGGGTCTAGGCTTCAACTGTTGTGAACTCGGTGCCGAGAAACAGGCCTCTCACTCGCCGGCAGACGTGGCGCGGCAGGACTGGGTGTGATTGTGGTCGTTTGAGAAGAGATTCTCTAGGGGAACCCATGAGTCGTATCTACGCCGGATGCAGCTTTTTTTCAGTGACGCGCGGCACATTGTTGCGCCAGCGACACATTCGGTCCGGATTAGGGACGCCTTGATGAAGCGGTTGCTAGCTACACCCCAAAAGGGCAGCGTAGCAACTATCGCCCCGGGGCCGTCCTGCCGTGACTGGCGGTACTCGGTGGTGAAGCCCCACGACACTGAAGTTCAGAACTGCAAGAGCCTTCAACATCAGGTAAGCCACTCACCGTACAGATCCGGCCGGCGGTTGGCGTGAAACAGCTTCCGCGCATGCGACACTTTAGTTTGACTCAGGTCGAGATCACACATCAATACCTCTGCGATCCCCTTCCCCGCCCGCGCGACAACCCCCCCTTCCGGATTACATACGAACGATTCACCGGAGAACTCTAGCTTCGGTTCGAGCCCGACTCTGTTGCACAGCGCGATGAAATAACCGTTCTGGAAGGCCGCAACACGCATCTCAGCCTCGAAGAGATCGTCCGGCCACTCATCCACCACCCCGGCTTGCGGGACCACGACCAACTCGGCCCCCGCCAGCGACAGCGCGCGCATGTACTCGGGATAATGCCTGTCGTAGCAAATCGCGACACCGACTCTACCGACAGCAGTTTCATATACGGGCGCTCCGGTATCTCCGGGCGTGTAGTAGTCCTGTTCGTGAAAGCAGGCGTAATCTGGGATGTGAACCATGCGGGTTTTCCCAAGGATCTTTCCGTCAGCATCGATGACCGGGGACGTGTCGTATGTGTGGCCGCCGCCCCGCTCGAACATATTGAGCACGACAACGACTCCCAGCTCGGCTGCTTTGGATACGAACGCGTCGGTCATGGGACCCGGTATCGGCTCCGCAAGATGTGAAACATCCACTTTTGCCCGGTCCTGGGGGAAAAACGGATCGAAGGCCAACTCCGCAAAGCACACAAGATCGGCTCCCGATTCGGCGGCCTTCTCAAAGCTGGCCAATCCTGTGGCTAGGTTCGCTTTTCTATCCGTCGAGGCTGTCTGCTGGATGAGCGCTACTTTCATGGGTCTCATTCTAGCTGTGGATTCAGGCAAGCGGCAGGCATAGCGGGCGGTCGAAAGCCCGCGAACGGCTTGCGCCGGCGGCGCTCAGGCTCAAGTATCCGTGATATGCGCTACCGCACAGTTGTCACGGCCGCAATAGTTCTGGCTGCAGCACGGGCCGAAGCACAGTACCCGCGCCAGAGCGAGCGGCTCGCGATGGTAGACCTCATCGCGGCCCGTGGCGTACACGACGCGGCCACGCTCGCTGCGATGCGGAGCGTACCGCGACACGAATTCGTTCCCCCCAACTATCGTGCGCAGGCCTACGGCGATCACCCTCTGCCGATCGGTCACGGCCAGACGATCTCGCAACCTTATATCGTTGCCTACATGACGGAGATTCTCCGACCACGTCCGGGTATGAGAGTGTTGGAGGTAGGTACCGGGTCGGGGTATCAGGCGGCCGTGCTCGGTGAGCTCGGTGCAGAGGTCTATACCGTCGAGATCTTTGAAGCGCTCGCCACCAGCGCCGACCAGAGACTCGAGCGCTTGGGCCATGAAACGGTCACCGTACGTCACGCCGACGGGAACCACGGCTGGCCGGAGTTCGCACCCTTCGATGCGATAATAGTCACTGCCGCAGGGGGTCACATCCCACCGGCCTTGGTGGAACAGCTCAATCCCGGAGGTCGAATGGTGATCCCCGTCGGCAGTGTCTGGGGCGTGCAAAATCTCATCCTCGTCGAAAAGGATTTGACCGGTGACGTGCGTACGAGGAATCTCCTTCCCGTACGCTTCGTACCGATGTTGAGCGAGCTTCGTTAGCATTATCGTGAGGCCTCCAGCAAGGTTGGTCGCCGTCGGCTTTGTTTCGGCCGCCACGCTGGCGTACGAGATTCTGCTGGTCAGAATCTTCGCAATCGAGCATTTCCACCATTTCGCCTACATGGCGATCGGAGTCGCCATGCTCGGCTTTGGCGCGAGCGGCACCCTGCTCGCACTGCTGGGCAGGTTCCAGCGCGAGAGCGCCGAGCTCTGGCTCACGCTGAGCACCGGTCTCACCTGCCTGGCGCTCGTGGCGAGCCCAGCGCTAGTTCATCAGATCCCCTTGGATCCGACGCAGCTTCCGTGGGACCCGTACCAATGGGTCAGACTAGCCGGCGTCTATGTGCTGCTCGCCCTGCCCTTTTTCACCGGCGCGCTGGTGATTCTGCTCGCACTGACGCAGGAACGTGGGCGTCCCGGCACGGTCTATGGCGTAAGCTTTGCAGGTTCGGGACTGGGTGCAGCGCTGGCGTTAGGTGTGCTATGGTTCTTCCTCCCTGAGCGCGCACTGGCGGTGCCGGCGCTGCTGGCCGCACTTGGTGCGGTAGCGGTCGCCGCTGCGCGGGGGGTGGGTGGGACGGGAGGGACGGGATGGCAGAAGGGCTTCTTATTGCTGTCCGCCCTCGCGGCCGCGCTCGCGTTTGCCCGACCGCCGTGGAGCCTTCACGTAACACCGTACAAGGGGCTCGCTCAGGTAGAGGCATATCCTGATGCGCAGCGTGTGGCCGAACGTACGAACCCGGTGGGGTGGGTAGTAGCCGTGGATGCACCGGCGTTCCGCTTCGCGCCCGGCCTCTCGCTCGCCTTCAGTCGTGATTTTCCCACTGCAACGGCGCTATTCGTCGATGGGGGGCTGGTAGGCGCAGCCGCCAACTGGGCAAGCGACAGTGCCGCACTGGCGATACTCGACTGGCTACCTACCGCAGCGCCCTACGCAGTACGCGAGCCGCGCCGAGTTCTCATCATAGGTGCCGCAGGTGGCACGGGGGTGTGGAACGCCATAACTCACGGGGCGATCCGCGTAACCGCGTTGGAGATCAACCCCGCTCTCGTAGAACTTGCCGACACGCGCACACGCGACCTGCAGCGGAATGGCGTTGCGTTACAGTGGGTCGTCGGTGACGCGCGCAGTTACGTTGCTCGATCGCGCGACGAGTTCGACGTCATCACGCTTGCGCCCACCGGCGGGCCGGGAACCTCGGCTGCGGGCGTGCACTCCCTGAACCAAGATTTCCTCAACACCGTCGAAGCCTACACGCAGTACCTCGAACGGCTGAGTGATAACGGCGTCCTGTCGGTCACACGCTGGATCGCGATTCCACCGCGCGAGAACGTGCGAGTGATTCTGACTGCCGTAGAGGCGCTGAGGCGGACGGCTGGGGATGTACTTGAACGTGGCCTCGTGGTGCTCAGGAGTTGGGGAACGGCCACCGTGATGGTCAAACCTTCAGGGTTCAGCCGGAGCGAGATTCAGCACCTGAGGGAATGGGCACACGAGCGTTTGTTCGACCTGGACTGGTACCCCGGCGTCGAGTCGGCCGCCGCACAGTTCAATTATCTTGCAGAACCGACTCTGTACAACACAGCGGCGGCTGCGGTCTCGGGCAAGGAAGACGTGCAGGCCTTCACGTCAACCTATCCTTTCGACGTCGCGCCGGTACATGACGCAAGGCCCTACCCGCACCATTTCCTGAGACTCTCTTCGCTGCCAGCACTCGTGCGGGCGGGAGCCGGAGAGTGGTTACCGTTCGCGGAGTGGGGTCCGATCGCGCTGGTGGCAACCTTGGTGCAGAGTGTCGTGCTTGCAACCCTGCTCTTGCTGCTCCCTGTGGCGATCCGCGCGCGCCAGAAGCAGTACCGGCCGCCAGTGCGAATACTAGGGTATTTCGCAGCCATAGGACTGGCCTATCTCACTGCGGAGATAGCGGCAATCCAACAGCTCGGCCTGCTACTCGGTCACCCGGTCTATGCGGTGGCCATGGTACTCACGGTATTTCTAATTCTCTCAGGCGCGGGAAGCATCTGGTCCGACCGCCGGGAGCCTGCGACAGGCCGTCCTACTCTGTTTCTGCTGGCATTGACGTTCGCGGTGTACGCAGTCCTGCTGCTGGCAATTGTCCATGCTTTTCAGGGCGCCCCTCTATTCGCACGCGGCGCGGTGGCAGCGCTCGCCCTCGCTCCACCGGCATTCCTCATGGGCATACCCTTCCCGCTGGGACTCCGTCAGCTCACGGGAGAGAATAGGGTTCACGTTGCGTGGGCATGGGCGGCTAACGGATTCGCTTCAGTGGTGACGGCACCATTGGCAGCATTGGTGGCACTGGGAGCGGGGTCGCAGGTCTTATTCCTGGTGGCGGCAGCGGCGTATGGAGCGGCGGCTGTGCTGGGCAGAATCAGCACCAGCTAGAATTCCTCTGCGACAAGAACTGGGCCACAGCGCCCCAACGCCGCGCCTACTAAAACACACCAAGTTCGGAGAGAGTCTTGGCGTTGACGGCGGTGGCGTGGATCGCGCTTGCGACGACACGGCAGAGAAAATCGTGCTCGGTGCGCGAACCGTCTTCCGGCGACCACTCGACATCGGGGCACAGGTTACGCGCGTAGGAGACGCTGTCGACGATGGCCTGGTGGACCTCCTCCGGCTCCATCTGCATCTTGGCCCGCATATGCAGCGGAC
>JACZUR010000141.1 GCA_022573095.1 Gemmatimonadota bacterium
GGCACTACACCCGTGCCTACCTGTATCTGGCCGCACTGGCCACTCCGCTTGTCCTCTCGGTCCACAGCGTCGTGTCGTGGGACTTTGCGATGTCGATCGTTCCGGGTTGGCACGCGACGATTTTCGCTCCCTATTTCGTAGCCGGCGCCATCTATTCCGGCGTGGCGTTGGTTGTCACTCTGCTCGTACCACTTCGGAAAGTCTTCAAATTGGAAGACTACATCACAACCGATCACTTTGAGAATCTGGCGAAGTTGCTGCTGGTCACAGGTATGATCGTGGGCTACGCGTACGTGATAGAGTTTTTCTTCGCCTGGTACAGCGGCAATCCTTTTGAGCGAGCGTCGTTCTACAACAGGGCGTTCGGTGAATACTGGTGGGCTACATGGACGATGCTCATCTGTAACGGCGCGTTGCCTTTTGTTCTCTGGATCAAAAAGATTCGCAGGAGCATACCGGTTCTTTTTGTCCTGTCGCTCTTCGTGAATCTGGGAATGTGGTTCGAGAGATTCACCATTATCGTCGTGTCGCTGTCGTTTGAGTACGATCCTTATGCGATGGGACACTACACACCTACATGGGTAGAGTGGTCTGTACTCGCGTTCAGCTTCGCCTGGTTCTTCCTGTGGTTTTTGTTGTTTGCCAAGAACTTCCCGACCGTCTCCATCACCGAATTAAAGGAGATAATCCCGATGCCTAGGAAAGGCACGGCGCGTCCATGAAGAAGGTGCCCGGAGGGATACTAGCGGTTTTCGAGCACGTCGATGCGGCGGCTGAGTCGATTAAGGCCTTAAAGGGTGTCGGATACGACGATTTCACTGTCTATAGCCCGGTGCCGAACCACGAACTGGAGGAGGCCGTCGGGCATCCCGTAAGTCCGGTCCGTCTGTGGACACTGCTGGGCGGATTAACCGGACTGTTTTTCGGATTTGCGCTCACACTCTGGACTTCCTATGACTACCCGATCGTTGTCGGAGGTAAGGGAATCGGGTCGATCCCGCCGTACATAATCATCGCGTTCGAGATGACAATTCTATTTGGTGCTCTGTCAACCGTTGCCGGACTCGTGTTTCATGCTGTGATGGACTCGCGGCCCGCCGCGTATGACCCTCGTTTTACGGATGACCACATCGGAGTCTTTGTACCGTGCCCCGTTGAGCGTAGACCGAACGTGGAGGACATCCTGAAAGAGCATGGGGCGAAGGAGGTGAGAGTTGAACTCTAGATTCGTCGCCTTGCTCGTGCTAGTGGCCCTTTCAGCTTGCAGTCGAGATTCCTGGCAGCGTTCTCCGGGGCCAGATGAGATCGTTGGAGCCGTTCCTTGGTTTTCCACCATGCGCAAGGGAATCGCGATCCAACCATATCAGATGCCGCTACCTCCGCCGGAGGGCACCGTGCCCGTGACGGGGACTGAGCCGCCAATGCCGATCTCGAGGGAGAACCTCCGCCAGATCGATGCAATGGTGAATCCCATGCCGCGCACCTCAGAGTCACTGGATCGGGGTCGGGATCGCTATAACATCTACTGCGCGCTATGTCACGGACAAAGCGGGGCGGGTGATGGGCCGATCAATGCCGCGATGTTCAATCTGATTCCCTCGATCGTGACTGATGGTGCGACCCGTTTTAGCGATGGGTACCTCTACACGATCGTGCGTCACGGTCGCGGTAACATGCCTGCCTACGGTGACAAGATACGCGGCGACGACCGTTGGCACGTTGTCACTTATGTGAGGATGCTTCAGGGGGCGGCGGGGGCGGCGGGGGCGGCACAACAATGACGGCAGCGACGCACGAAGAGATTTATAAAAGGGGTGCCGCTGCGCCGTCCGGCGCCATGGTCGGAGTTGGGGCTGTGCTAGCCGTACTTGGCATGGGGTTGTTTGCCTTTCTTGCAGGCGGCGATGACCCCGGACGGGCGTGGCGAATCTTCCACGTAGATTTCGTTTTCTTCACGGGAATCGCGATGGGCGCCGTAATCTTTGCCGCCATTCAGAAGGTTGTAAGGGGGAAATGGGCGGGCCCGATCATCAGGCTGGCGGAAGCCGCCGTGGCCTTCCTCCCGGTCGCGCTTGTGTTGTTCTTGCTCCTATTTCTGGGCAGGGATCACCTGTTCCCTTGGATCGAACATCCAACCCCCGTGCGCGGCAACTGGCTAACGGTAACCTGGGTGTTCTGGAGGGACTTCCTCGCCTTGCTCGTTCTCTTCAGCGTGGCTATTGCATTTGTGTACCACGACCTGAGACCGGACGTTTCCAAGCTCAGGGGAGAGGTCAATGGCTGGAAACTCCGCCTATATGAGATGGTGGCCGGTTCGTACGACGACTCGGAGGCGCATCGAGAGTTGAATGACAGACGGATCTACAGGTTGGCGCCGTGGCTTATCCTACTCTATGCCTATCTCTTCAGCTTGATCGGTTTCGATCTGATCATGTCACTTGCTCCGTACTGGATCAGTAATCTGTTTGGCGCCTACTACTTTATGGGCTCGTTTCTCACGGGCCTCACGATGCTGGGACTGATGACGGTTTACTGGCGCGCAAAGCTGCAGCTGCACGAGATAGTCGGCGAGAAGATCTTCCACGACCTCGGGAAACTCATATTTGGGTTCACAATGTTTTGGGCGTATCTGGTCTACAGCCAGTTTCTCGTGATTTGGTACGGCAACTTGGCAGAAGAAACTTCGTTCTTATTCTATCGCCTGTGGGGAGAGTGGAGGCCGGTCGGACTGCTCGTAGGCATACTTGTATTTCTGGTGCCTTTCTGCGGGTTGATCTGGGTGAAGTCGAAGATCACTCCGTTCACATTCACTTTGTTTGTCACAATAAGCCTGTTTGGGATGTGGCTCGAAAGATACCTGCTGGTGCAGCCGTCGCTGACCGAGATGGGACCGGCGTTCGGGCTGGTTGAATTCGGCGTTACCGCTGGCTTCCTGGGTCTGTTCCTGCTGTCCTATGGGTTGTTCGCTCGAGCGTTCCCGATGGTGAGTCCTCGCTTGTCGCAGAAGGCGCTCCACTCGATCCACTAGTCTTGCTATCTAATCAGTCTGAGAAGCGCGTCGAGTGAGTCGCTCGACACTTTTCCTGTGACTTGAACCGTAAACCTGCCCACCCGACCAACAGCGCTGTTTAAGGTGTCGGTCTCGACTGTGAAGTCGTCCAGTTCAGGCGCCGGCACGATGTCGATCGCCCGCAACGTTACAAATTCGTTTTCCGCTATCTCCTGAGTGATGACCATGACCGTGTCTCCGCGGAACTCTTCGGATACGACGGATACGACCGGTAAGCATCGAATTCTGACAGGAGGCTCCCGGGCGCCGCGAAACTCATCGCGGAAACCGGCTTCGCCGGCTAACCTCGTCTCGGGACAGTCATCGATCAACGCTTGCGCCACGGCGCCGGTTACGGCGTCAGCTCCACCTGCTCGTTCGAGCCTCTGGAGCTGCGCTCTTGCCCGACCCCTTGGCTCCGCTACCTCAGCCTCAGCCAGGCCGGCGTCGTCTCTGTCTTCGAGCAGCTGCATGCGAGCTTCAACGCCATCTTCAGCGGCAGGAGCGGCTCGAGCGGGTTGAGCCGCCGCCGCCAAGTCGCGGAGTGGTACCTGAAGAGATGGGGCTTCCTCGGGCTCGGCTTCGCGGAACTCGCCGCGAACAGGTGTGGGCTCCGCCTGACCGACCAAGGATTCGCTTAACGGTTCGGCGGTTTCAGCGCTGGTGCTCTCTTTTCCTAGCTGCACCAGCTGAGGGCCGGAATAAACGCCGACTCCCACGGCCAGTATGACCGTGGCGGCTACAGCCCACTTCCTGAGCGCTTGGTATCGTGTTCGCTTGGTTCGTTTCTCGCCTGCGCGTGCCCGGCCCACGATCTGCTCGAACGGAGGTACAGCGATACTGCTGGGTCCGCTTGCTTCGAGTAACGAAGCCGCCCGTTTTCTTGTTTCTTTTGCCTGTCCGTATAGCTCCTGACAGGCCGAGCACTTCGCCAGGTGATTCTCGATCGCAATGACGTCGGCGTCGGTGAGTGAATCATCGCCATCCATGTATGCGCTTAGTGTGCCTTCATCAACGTGCGACACTTCTTGCCTCCAACGAATCGTGTACTTGGACAAGCCGCTTTCTGGCTCGAGCCAGCGTGGTTCCCACGGAGCGAACCGAGAGTCCGGACTGCTCTGCAATCTCCTGATAATTCAATCCGGCGCCCCAAAGAAGGAGAACTTCTTTGTCACGTTCGCTCAGCTCATCGAGTGCCTTTCTGAGTGATTGTTGCTGCTCGGAGAGTTCGTATTGCTCGCTCAAATCGGGCGCGGCCTCCTTCTCGACTTCGGTCTCGACCTTCAACAGCGTGAGGTGTTTCTTTCTTCTGGTGGCTGTCCGGGCTTCGTCGCGGGCCAGATTCGCTGCGACGGTGAACAACCAGGCTCTCGGATTATCGGGTTCTGTGCCGAGTGCTCTAGCGAAGACTTCCTGGGCTAGATCCTGGGCGCGGTCCGAGTCCCACACCTGCCGGTGAAGGAATCGGACCAAGTCCTGGTAGGTATCGTTGTACACAGTTGCCCAGTCGAGCCCCATAGCGTTCTAGTCTACAGGCCTCTGAACGCTCGCACCAGCAGTGCCAGTTCGCCGCCGCTCATGGTGCTTTGTCCTTCATCTTTGACCTCTATACTGACTCCGTGTCCGGTGACTACGACTTGCTCGAACTCGCTCCAGTATAGCTGGAGTTCGGGAGCCAGACGGAGCAACCTGAAGTACGCGTCGCTGTATGGTGCGATTGACACCGTCCGGGTCGAGTCGTCGTGACGCACGTCCACCCACACGTCGTCAACCAGTCGGAAGGCGCGGCCGGCAACGAGTCTTTGATTATCCGTACGAAACTCATCGGCCAATGCCTCTTCCAGTTCAACCAACTGTGACTCGCCGGCCAGGTTACGCCGCATCTCGTCCCTCGACGCGGTCCGAACCGCCATCTGGCCCGTCGCCTGTTGAGGCGCCACTGCTCGAAATTGGACTCGCATGTCTTCGCGCCCTCTGGTCACTAAGCCCGGTCCTGCGGCCGCCATCTCGAGCGGTTCCTGAACCAGGTACGACGTGTATTCGCTTAGCAGTCCGTAGCGCAAGGCCAGTTCCCTCACCTCTTCGACTAGCTCTTCGTTGTGTCCGGAAAGTCTGAGCTGTCTCGTAAGCCATCCGAGTTTGCGAGCAGCCCAAAGTCGTGGCATGAAGTCGTTGTCCGCATTCCGCTCGGGAAACGACGCTACGGTGGCAAATAATGCGGTGGTATTGTTGCGCATCCCTTGGATCGTTACCTCACCGCTCGGCGATGCGCCGCCGCCGCTGTAACGGCCGAAGATAATCATCTCTTCGCCCGCGAAGAGATCGGAGAGTTGGCGTGGGTACACTTCGTCGATCTCGACTGGCAAGTCGGAGATCACTAGGTCGGTCAAGACCGGATGACTGATCTTAGCGACGAGCGTCCCGATTGCGCTCTCGATGTCCTCTCCCGGTTGTAGATATTGGGTGGATCCCCGGCCAGCAGTCGCGAGCCGGTCCAGCAAATACGTATTGACATCGTATCCCACGCCGAGCGAGAAGATGCGGGAACGCCCACTCGATCTTTCTGCCGCTGCGGCGATAGCTTCAGGGTCCTGTTCTCCCACGGTGGGAAGACCGTCTGTCAGAAAGAGTGTAATTGGCAGCCGGTCGGGAGGGGAATCGAGTCTGAAAGCCTCCTCGAGGGCCCCGGCAATGTTGGTACCGCCGTTAGCGGCGAGTCGGGAGATCCACTCCCTAGCTTCTGCGACGGTCGTGGAGTTGACGTCTGACCAGTCTGCGCTATGGCGTGTAATGCCGCTGCTGAAGGCAATTAGTCTAAAGCGATCACTGGAGTTCAACCCTGCTAGCAACTGTTCTATTGCCCTCTTGGCCTGGTCTAGTTTTGACCCCGACATGGATCCCGAGACATCCAGGACCACCGTCAAGTCGCGGGGTAAACCGGAGCCTGTGACCGTGCCGGGAGAGAGAGTCAGCATGAAGTAGCCGTCTTCGCCGGGCTGCCTGTGTGTCGCGACCGTTATTCCGACGAGGTCAGTCGCTAAGGGCAGGAAGAGTGTAAAATCTCCGTGAAGGTCGGACTCGGGTCGAACGTG
>JACZUR010000142.1 GCA_022573095.1 Gemmatimonadota bacterium
AGGATAGTACGCGAGATACCCCAGGTGCAATAGCCAAGACAAGGACACCGAAGGAAAGTCCCGTATCAGCGTGAAAGATACCTGACCTCCAAACAAGAGATCCTCCATCCACTGCACCTGCCGGTCGTTCTCTAGTATGTAATCGAGTCCGAGTTGGTCGTTGAACAGGCCGAACTCCATGTAGAGGGGAAGAATGAATAGCAGCGGATAGGCATCATGAATGATCTTTCCTACGGAATCACCTTCTTCAAGCTTCGCAAAAAGAAATAACAGAGCGCCAAACAGGACGTGAGCGACGAGCATCCCCATGTTGGCGGGCAGCAAGACGTTGCCGCGAGCAAGGATAACGATGCTCACAAAGCCAAGATACGTCGCGAGAAGTTTGTCGACCGGTCTTAAAGCCAACGCTGCGACCTGTACCAATCGGTAGTTTCGGCGATTCCCCTGGCGGCGTCGTACTCAGCCGACCAACCCGTGTCATCTTCTAGCTTGCTCGGGTCGCAGGTCCAAGCGGGAGCGAAGAACTCAGCACCCTTGTCGGGGGAAAGAATAGTGGTTTGTCCCGTCAACTTTGCCGCGGCACCGGTGACTTGCAGAACCAAACGACCCAACCCCTGAGGGATTTTTATCAGGCGTGGGCTTCCGGTCTCGCGTCGTTTAACAGCTCGGAAAATAGTCTCCACTAGTTGTCGCGATGTAACTATCTCGCGGTGCGCCGGGTAGTAGGTAGTGTTCCTGGATCCGTGAACCGCTGCGGCAAGAATGGCGCGGGCGAGATCCTTAGCATGTACAAGCGACAACTCCTGGGACCCGTCGCCGAAGATTGGGATAATTCCTAGGCGGGCTAGCTTAAAGACCCTTAGGAGTTCTCTGTCACCGGGGCCATACACCGCCGGCGGGCGGACGATAGTCCAGGGAAGCGTTGATCCGCGCAGGGCGTCCTCACCGGCCAGCTTGCTTCGCCCGTAGTCCGTGACCGGGTCTGATGCGCTGGGATCCGAGACGACAAGCCCCCGGCGAGTCGGTCCGGCAGCGGCTAAGCTGCTCACATAGAGAATGCGGCTAAGTGAACTCTGATTAGCGGCCGCTCTGGCGAGCTTGCGCGTTGCCTCCGCATTGGTGCGGAAGAACTCGGCCTCCGACCTTGCAGCGATGATGCCTGCCAGGTGAAAAACAACGTCGGTCCCGGAACATCCCGCCTCCAGTGCCTCCGTGTTTTCCATATCCCCGATGATGAGTTCGGGTATTCGATCCGCAAAGACGCGTTTCGCTTTGGAGCGGCTCCGGGCGAGGCACACGACGTCGAACTGCTGGTCCAGTAGATGGCTTACGAGGTGAGAACCGATGAATCCGGTTCCGCCGGTAACAAATGCCTTCACAGTGGCAGGTCGTACATTCTCAGTGTCTTATACCTCGAAAAACCCAAGCGCTGGAGCCCGTTATTCATCGCAGTGTTGTCTTCCAGGATCCATCCGGCCTCGCCCCACCGATACCCCATCTTAACGCCTTTCTCCCAGATCCAATGGTACATCAACGCGTCCGCTCCAGTCCGGCGGTACTGAGGGAGGACTCCCAATAGCAGGATACGCGTCCGAGTGATCTTCCTCGAGGCCCAAAGAACCCTGATTATGCCGGGAAACAAACGGCCGGATGGGTTTTTCTTCAGCGCTACATTGAGGTCGGGAAGGGCGAGCGCGAACCCTACCAGTTCGGTCCCTTTTTCCGCGAAGACTATGAAGTCCGGCACGATAACCGGTTTGAGCTGCTTTGCGAGGTGATCGATTTCCTCCTCCGTCATAGGTACGAAACCCCAGTTTTTCTCCCAAGCCGAGTTGTAGATCGCCTTGATACGGTCGATTTCTTCCTTGAACCGTTTCATGTTGATGGACCGCAACACAATTCCCTGCCTCTCTGCGATCAGTTTAGCGCCTCTCACGAGCCGCTCCGGGAGACTGCTACTCTGGCTCTGATATTGGTACAGATCTTTTACTTTCTCGAATCCAGCTGACTCCACCAGGTCGATGTAGTACTCGGGGTTGTGCGGATTCAGCAGCGTGGGGGGCGTGTCGAGACCCTCTACTACGAGTCCGCACTCATCGTTAGTAGAGAAGGAGGCTGGCCCTCTCATAGTCGTTAGACCTCTGGACCTCAACCAGTCAGCGGATGCGTGGAAAAGGGCGTGGGAAACGGCTCGATCGTTGACGCACTCGAAAAAACCGAAGAACCCGACCCTGTCTTCGTGAAGCTCGTTGTGAGTCCGGTTCTCGATGGCCGCTATCCGCCCAACGACCGCTCCATCGCGGACAGCCACGAAGTATTCGGCGTCCGCGTGCCTGAAGAAGGGATTCTTCTTGCGGCTGAGCAGGGTTCGTATGTCCATGCGCAACGCGGGGACCCATAGGGGGTCCCCACGATGCAGTCGGTACGGAAAATCTATGAATTTGGCCAGGTCACGTTTTGACCTGACTGACAGTATCTCGATGTCGCCGCTCAGATGATTCCCACCTCTTTACCCAGTTTGGCGAACGTGTCGAGCGCAAAATCGATCTGGCTGTCGGAATGTGAGGCCATGAGACTCGTGCGGAGGCGGCACTCCTTAGGTGGTACAGCCGGCGGTACTACCGGATTGGTAAAGATTCCGGCGTCAAACACCTTTCTCCAGAACCGGAAGGTATCCCAGAGTTCTCCGATTACCACGGGAACGATGGGAGTCTCGCTGGCTCCGATCTCGTAGCCGAGGCTCTTGAGGCCGTCCTGAAGTTTGTGCGTATTCTTCCAGAGGTTTTCACGCCTCTCGGGCTCCGATACCATGACTTCCAGAGCTGCCAGTACGCCAGCTGTATTAGCCGGGGGCAGCGCTGCGGAGAACATGAGGGGCCGGCTGAGGTGTTTGAGATAGTCGATCACCTCCTCCGTGCCTGTGACGTACCCACCGATCGAACCCAAGGACTTTGAGAAAGTTCCGGCAATGACATCGACTTCGTCAGCTAGTCCAAAGTGCGCCGCCGTGCCCTCACCATTCGGACCCAACACACCTACGGCGTGGGCGTCATCGACGGCAAGTGCGGCTCCGTAGCGGTGAGCCAAGTCTACGAGCGCCGGCAGGTTTGCGATGTTGCCCTCCATCGAATAAACCCCGTCGACAACTATGAGTAACCCCTTGCCCGAATGTTTCTGTAGCAGGGACTCGAGCTGAGCCATGTCGCCGTGTCTGAAGCGTTCTGTCACGCCGTAAGACATTTTGGCGCCGTCGACGATAGAGGCGTGATCCAGTTTATCTATGAGGACAACGTCGTTTCGTCCCACCAGCGCCGAGATGAGGCCGAGATTGGCCTGATAGCCGGTGCTGAATACGAGGGCGGATTCCTTGCCGATGAAGGCCGCCAGCCTTTGCTCGAGGATTTCGTGAAGGTCGAGGGTGCCATTGAGAAATCTGCTACCCGTGCAGCCTGATCCGTATCGTTCGAGAGCGTCTCGAGCCGCTTCGAGAACCTTGGGATGGTGTGTGAGACCCAGATAATTGTTGGATCCCATCATTATTATGTCGCGGCCCTCTATGGTGACGATGGTGTCGTTTGACTTCGAGATCGACTTAAAGTACGGATATAGACCCGTTTTTTTGATCTCGCGTGCCTGCGTGAAGTTGCTGCACTTATCAAAGAGAGCTACTTGCTGCAGTGTATCTGTATTCACGGCTCCTCGCCGAAGGGGATTAGACAATAGACTTGCGGCGTTGCGCCTTGCCTTGGCACTCGATTTTACACCTTAGGTTCCTATCACACAAGCCCTTGTACGGGTTTAGGATGTTGGTGCTGGGGCTGGCCCTACTCGGCGTTTTCCCTGCCAGTGCTCGCTCTCAAGACGCCGGTTTCGCGCTGAGTTCGGGTGATTTCGCCGCGGGGATTGGCGCTGCAGCAGTGTTCTTTGCGCCGAGTGTTCTCAATATCAACCAGGCACCGGCGGATTGCGGTCCCTGTCCTAGGAAAAATGTGCCCTTCTTCGACCGTTGGGCTATCGGACGGGGCTCCCCAGTCGCTGCTAGAGCTGGTGACGTCGGGGTTGCGGCTCTGGCTCTGGCGACCTGGTGGGACCTTGGAAGGGAAGGTGTCGATCCTGATCTGGTCGCGTCCCTTGAGTCGGCCGCTTGGGCGGCGGCAGCGGCTGAGTTGCTGAAGGCCGCTATTGCGCGGAAGCGGCCGGTTCTTTACGGGACCCAGGCCCGGGCGGCGGTAAACCGCGATGACAGCCAGCGGTCTTTGCCTTCGGTACATACCTCGACGGCGTTTGCACTGGCCACTAGCTACATTCTCACCCGCGGCCGCCTGTACGGAGAGGGGGCTCTGTCCGGTCGCAACCTGGCGGCTGTGGCCACGGCTACCCTGGTAGGAATCCTTCGGGTTGCGGGGGGGCGACACTTTCCCAGCGACGTAGTAGCCGGGGCCGCACTGGGCGCCGCCAGTGCTATTGTGGTGCACAAAATCAAATTCTAGGAAAATTCGGATGAGTGTGGGTGGGCTGCCTCGCGCCATGGGACTTCGCGATGTGGTTCTGTTCAATATCGCCGCGATCGTTGGGTTGCGTTGGATTACAACGGCGGGAAAGATCGGGCCCTTCGCCTTAGTACTTTGGCTGGTGGCGTTGGTGGCGTTTTTCATACCTTCAGCGCTCGCAGTAGCCGATCTTTCGGAGAGCGATCCCGGTGAGGGGGGTCTCTACCGCTGGGTGACCTCCGCGTTCGGTGAGACGCACGGCTTCTTGGCTGGCTGGGGGTACTGGGTCAACAACCTCGTCTACTACCCCTCGCTGTTAGTAACAACGGCAGCCATAGCCGCCTACGCCCTTGGACCGGAAAACGTCGGACTGGCGGACAACCAGCTATTCGTAGCGGTTTTTTCTCTAGTAGTCCTGTGGCTGGCACTCGGATTGAACATTCTCGGATTGGATGTCGGCAAATGGGTGCAGAATTTGGGCGCCATAGGCACGTGGATCCCAGCTGTAATACTGGTCGTCCTTGGCGCGTGGGTGCTTCTGAAGTTTGGTTCCGCGACGCCCTTTGAGCCTTCGCAGTGGGTGCCGCCCGACTTTGACTACTCCCTGTTGGCTTTCTTCGCCACAATGACGTTCGGATTCGCCGGTCTGGAACTAATACCCGTGCTCGGCGGGGAGATTCGCGACGCCGCGCGGACGATTCGCCGCGGCATTCTGATCTCGGGTGCTCTGATTGTGTTCGTCTACCTTATTGGAACGGCTGCAATCTTGGCGGCACTGCCGCCCGAAACCGTCGACATCACCAACGGAGTTCCTCAGGCGACAGCAGCTATCGAGCTTCGGCTTGGCTTGACTGGGATCACCTATATCGTGGCGGTGATGCTCGTCATAGGAAACCTGGGTGGTGTGGGTGCATGGTTGGCTGGTACGGCGAGGATACCCTTTGTGGCGGGGCTCGACCGCAAGCTCCCTCCGGCGTTCGGCAGGGTGCATCCGAAGTGGAAGTCTCCGTATGTGGCCCTGTTGGTGCAGGGAGGGGTTGCGACGCTGTTTGTTTTGAGCGGGTTGTTGGGGAGCACCGTAGAGACTGCCTATCTGGTACTGCTGGACATGACAATTATCCTTTACTTTATCCCCTACCTTTATGTGTTTGCTGCGTATTTGGTGCTGCTGGGAAGCAGGAGTGGCTCGCAGGCTCCGCGCAAAGCCATGGCTTTGATGGGGTTCTTGTCCGTCCTGCTGTCTATATTCCTCGCTGCGGTGCCGACCGGAAGTACGGGAGAGCTGTGGGTGTTCGAACTGAAACTATGGGGCGGTGTATTCGGTTTCATGGGTGTTGGGTTTTGGTTTGCCCGCAGATCGGGTGACCGGCTGGCCTAAACCATGTAGGAGCGATACTCATTACTTAACACGAGGATCACTATCCGCGGATCAACCTTGGACAGATCTATATGAAACTCAGGTTTCTTGCAGTCTTCGCGTTACTCACGCCTGCTGCCGTTTGGGCTCAGGGTGTGGCTGTTGAGGCATTTTCCCCTTGGATGGTACGGACGAGTCCGCGATAAGAGCGCCGCGATCAGAATCGTCGAAGAAATCAGATTACTTGACAAACGGGAGCTCACAAACCTCT
>JACZUR010000143.1 GCA_022573095.1 Gemmatimonadota bacterium
AGCATCTTGTGTAGCATGCCGGCGGAGTTGTCGGGGAGTCCGAGCAGGTCCACGAGTTCTCTGAGGATTTCTTCTTTCCCGGATCCCGAGAGCGAGAGATTGATTCTATCTTCTTTGAAGAAATCTATAAGTCGCATGGGTGTCGCGTGGCAGAAAACAAGCCGAAACGTAACGGGAATCGCCGGGTACTGTCAAACCTCCCAGGTTGATAGGCGTCGGAGAGGCCGTTAACTTGGCGTCATGCATTTTCCGTATCCGGTAGAGCACAAAATACCGCTTTTTCTTGCCCCCATGGCGGGTGTCTCTGAATCTCCCTTCAGAGCGCTGTGCCGGTCGTTCGGGGCTGACGTCGTGGTCTCAGAGTTCCTCTCGTGCGAAGGGCTCCGGCGCGGCGTCAAGAACGTCCACGATGGCGCTTACTTCACCGCGAAAGAGCGGCCAATAGGAATACAGCTTTACGGATCCGATCCGAAGGGTATGGCGGAGGCGGCCGGGCTCGTCACCGAGCACTACCAACCGAACTTTGTGGACATCAACTTCGGCTGTCCCGTCAAGAAGGTTGTCCGGCGTAACGGTGGCTCGGGATGTCTCAAGGATCTCTCGTTGGTGGACCGGATCATCAAGGCAGTGATAACCGCTACTGACCTTCCGGTAACGGTGAAAATTAGGAGCGGATGGGATGAATCTTCCCGTGACCCGGTTGAGATCGCTCTCCGCTGTCAGGACGCCGGGGCTAAGGTCGTCACCCTCCATCCCCGAGCAAGATCGCAGATGTACCGAGGCGATGCCAACTGGGATGAAATTGCCGCCGTTGTGGAGAGTCTCGATATCCCCGTCGTCGGGAATGGTGATATTCGCTCGGCCTCTGATGTAGACACGATGCGGCGGCAGACGAGCTGTGCCGGGATCATGATCGGCAGGGGGTCCTTCGGTAACCCATGGATATTCCAGCAGGCCCGGGCGTTGCTCGATGGCGCTGTGGCTTCCCCGGATCCGCGTGCCGCGGAGCGGCTACATACTGCTCTGCGTCATGCGGAGCTCGCTCTCAGAGTTCAGGGAGAAGGACGCAAGACTATACTTGAACTCAGAAAACATCTTGGGTGGTATGTGAAGGGTCTCCCGGGAGCCGGCGAATTGCGGGGAAGGTTGCACCGTGTCGAATCGTTTCTCGAGATTACTCGGGTACTTGCTGAGTATCTAGCACCGGCGAGCGCGGCAGTTTGAAAGCCGCCAACCTCTCGGCGCTGCTGGCGGAGGTCGCGTCCGGGTCCATTACTACGTCGGACGCTGTTGCACGTCTGCGAAGCTTCGAAGTTGACGACTTGGAGTTCGCCCGTGTGGATCATCTTCGGCCCCTTACCCAGGGTCACCAGGAAGTTGTGTTTTGTCAGGGCAAGACGCTCGATCAGGTCTTGGGCATATGCGAGTCCCTAGCTGAGCGTGGAGGTGGATTCTTGGCCACCCGGGCGGATGAGGATATCAGAAAGGGACTGCGACAGCGGTTCCCGACCGCCCATGTAAACGAGCTTGGGCGGACTGTCCACCTCGAGCCCAAAAAAGGGGGGGGTGTCGAGATAACCGGAAACGGTACCATATTGATAACCTGTGCGGGCACGGCGGATCTACCAGTAGTGGAGGAGGCCAGGGTCGTTGCCCGCGCGTTCGGCAACAAAGTTGAGACGCTGAACGATGTTGGCGTGGCGGGTATCCACCGGCTCCTGGCCGAAAAAGAGGTTCTGAGCCGGGCAAACGTGGTTATAGTTGTTGCGGGGATGGACGGCGCTTTGGCGAGCGTTGTCGGTGGGATGGTGGCTGTGCCGGTGATCGCTGTCCCGACCAGCACTGGATATGGAGCGTCCTTGGGGGGGCTTTCAGCCCTGCTCGCAATGTTGAACTCGTGCGCCTCAGGCGTTACCGTGGTAAACATCGATAACGGATTCGGAGCCGCCGCAGCTGCGTCCCGGATCAACCACCTCTGAGCTTGGCTATGTATCAAACAGTTGCCCTTCTTTTGATAGGATTGGTAGGTGGAGGCTTCGCAGGCCTATTGTTGGGTCGTCGGGGGTCTCGCGGCCGGCGCTCTAGCTCGGCAGAGAGTGTGCGGCAGATGCTTGATCTCGTTCGGAGAGCCCATGGGTGCGAACTTGCGTGCCTCGTAGACCGGCGAGGGGGGAGTATCACAGCGGCATCGGATCCTTCGCCTTCACCGGAAGTAGTCGAAAGCGTCCTGGCGGCCGCCAAACAGTCGATGGTCGAACGGCGCATGAACACTTCTCGGGATGCCGGAACCACGGTCTCGATCGGGGACGGAAGCCTAGGAGCCGCGGTAAGCTCTAGCGACATGGGCGACGCCGTCGTGGAGGCCGCTGCCACCGATCTCCGCAACTTGATTACCGGTCTGAGACTTCAGAGGCCGTCTGCGCCTGCGATGGCGGTGCAGGCGAGTATTTCGACCGAGCGGCAGGCGTTTGCCGGATCGGTTGAAGGGATGGCGGTTGCACTCGCTGAAGCGGCACGTGGGCTCTGCAAGAGGCCGACGGTAGTAGTTGTCCGCGACGTCAGGAGCAAAGCCGCGAAGGTCGTCGCGGTGTCGCAAGGAGTCGATCGGCGGCTGGTCGGCGTTCATGTGTTGACGGATTCAGCGGTGGGAAGAGCCTGCTTCGGCGCGACTCCGGTTGAAGGACGCACGCGAGTTGAGTTATTCGGGCACCGTGGAGACACTCGCCGCCGTCACGATCTGCAGGGGGTCGCGTTTCCGCTCAGAGATGGCCAAATAGGGGTGGGTGCTTTGGTAGTGTTGGGTCCCATCAAGCACTTGAACGCTTCCGCGCGGCATAACCTCGAAGAGTTGGCCGCCGAAGGCGGTCCTAAGATCTCGAGCGCGATGGCTATTCGAAGCTCAGATTTGAGGGTGGGTATTGACCAGCTCACGGGGTTGGCGAATCGCAGAATGCTGGGCGAGTTGATGGGATCAGTAGGCAACACAACTTGTTCGCTTGTTCTCGTTCAGATAGACCAGCTTGAAAAGGTTTCACAGACATACGGGCGCAAGGCAGGTGAGGCGGCCATCAAACACGTCGTGAGAATCTTATTGAACGCGCTTAGAGATGAAGACGAGGCTGGGCGAGTCGGTGAATCCCAATTCGCACTTTGGCTTCCCGACGCCCCTGGAGATGGAGGAATCACTGTGGCCGAGCGAGTGCGAATCGCGACTGAGACCACGCCGTGGGACTGGGTGGGAACAGAGGCGAAATTGACTCTGTCGGTGGGTATTGCCTCGTGTCCAGATCCCGTCGAAAAGGTTTCCCAGCTCTATGAAGCTGCGGACGGAGCGCTCTCTGTTGCGAAGGAAAAGGGTAACACCGTCGAGGTTTATGGGGCGGAAGTTGACCAGGAATAAAGTCCGTAACTATCTTTCTCTTCGAAAGGGGGCGATTGGTTTCGACGGGCTTTGTGAAAATATTGCTGCGCGCCCAGGTTTCCCGGTAACCTGGTAAAACACCTGGAAAAACAACAATTGCCAATAACAACCTGGCATTGGCCGCTTAAGCTTAGCTTATAGCGCCTGCTCTGGTGCGCCGCCCGCCCGAGGCGGTCCCAGGGTATCGATAAGTCGGGCTGGCGGACCACACCGCTTCCGAGTGGCTCGCGAGATTAAGGAAGCTTGTCTGCCGGGAGACTGGTTGCGTGTCAACCGGTGGAGAGATCAAACGCAGCCTACGCGTGTAGAAGCAGTGTTGGACTGAGGTTCGGACCGGGGTTCGATTCCCCGCGCCTCCATCGCCAGTAACTGGCCAGCCGAAAGGCTGGCTTTCTCGTTCTAACTTCATAGGGGGTCTGTTGCACGCCATCGATTGGGCTTATCTCCGCCCTGGGTGAAGTACGTGCAAGAAAGCGCGGGAGTTTCTCGCGCAACGCGGTTTCGAGGTAGAGCTTGCCGTGAACGCCCGAAAAGAAAGAATAGCAAGGGCCGGTGCTCTGGCGATTCTTAGCGAGGTAGACGAACTGTATGTCGCGCGAGGAAGACGCTTTGATATCGTCGCTATTTCTGACGGTCAAGTTGCAAAAGTATCACTAAGGCAGGTTCTCGGCCCGACTGGCAACATGCGCGCTCCGGCGTTGCGCAGCGGGCGCAAGCTGATCGTTGGATTCAGCGCGGAGATGTACGAACTGGCTCTCTAGGGGCGATTGTTACGGGTAGCAGGAATCAACTCGGACGCGGCGTCGCCTTCAACTTTGTCATCTGGTGGAGGGATCGGGTAATCGCCGGAGAAGCACGCGTGGCAGTAGCTGCCCTGGTCGCCGCCGGCGGCCGCCAGCATGCTCTCTAAGGAAAGATATTCAAGCGACTCCAGCCCCAAATATTGCCGGATTTCTTCGACAGAGCGGTTTGAAGCGACCAATTCGTCTCTCGTAGGCGTGTCTATTCCGTAGTAACACGATCCCGTAATCGGTGGCGATGCGATGCGAAGATGTATCTCCCTGGCACCAGCCTGGCGGATCATCTGAATCAGCGATTTAGCAGTCGTGCCCCTGACCAGCGAATCGTCGACGACGACCACCCTCTTGCCGTTGATAACCTCGCGTACTGGATTGTACTTGATACGGACTTTGGCGCTGCGGCTACTCTGGTCTGGACTGATAAAGGTTCGGCCAACGTAGTGATTTCGAATGAGGCCGTGTTCCAGAGCGAGACCGCTTTCTTGGGCGAATCCGAGTGCCATGGCATTCGACGAATCGGGGACCGAGAAGACGCAATCGCACTCGGGAGCGGGGTGTTCCCGGGCCAGATGACGACCCAGCGCGCGGCGGGTAGCCTCCACGGAGCGCCCGAACACGACCGAGTCAGGACGCGAGAAATAGACGAGTTCAAAGACACAGCGGCGATGGGGTTTGGGTTCAAGATCCGGAAGGTTCTTGATCCGTCCGTCGTCAATCTTTAGCCACTCACCGGGCTGGAGTTCTCTTTCCCGCTCAGCTCCAATGATGTCTAGCGCGCACGTCTCAGACGCTACTACGTAACCGCCGTTCAATTTTCCGACGACGAGTGGGCGAAAACCCCTGGGATCGACTATTGCATACAACGTTCTTCCAACGGTCAGAATCAGCGAGTACGCCCCTTCGATGCGCTCCAGTGCGTCGAGGATCTGATCTTCCGGTTCTCGAGCCTCGGACCGAGCAATCAGATGCACGATGACTTCCGAGTCAGATGACGACTGGAAGATCGAGCCGTTTCTGACCAGGTCCGATCTCAATTGGGTTGCGTTCGTCAGGTTTCCATTGTGCGCTAGTGCCAGCGGGCCGTGGTGGTAGTTAACGATGCAGGGCTGAGCATTGACGAGTACGGAGCTGCCGGCGGTGGAGTAGCGAGTGTGTCCTACTGCGGTATCGCCGGGCAGTTCGCTCAGGGCCGTGGGAGTAACTACGTCCTGTACAAGCCCCATGCCGCGGCGCGAGTGGACGTGCAGGCTTTCGTCGACCGAAACGATTCCCGCAGACTCCTGACCTCGATGCTGGAGAGAATACAGTCCAGAATAGGTCAATTCTGCGGCTCGGTCCACTCCTGATACACCGAATATTCCGCACATATTATCTCTTCCGGTCGCCGTTCAACTGGTCCGTGGTCTGTCTCATGAAGGCAGGCACCGCGTCAAAATACGTCGAGCGGAGCTCTTCGAGAGAGAAAGTCAGTGCCTCACCGCTCAATCGTAAGATAAGCGGCTCTCCGCGATCTGTGACGTGCCCAACCTTGTACGCGGGAACTCCAAACTGTCTCGCGGCATTCAGAACGGAATTCGAGTTGTCGGCAGTCGCAGTGACCAGCGCCCGTCCCTGATCTTCTCCGAACAAGAACGCCGCCTCGCCGACCTCCCCTCGAACGCCTCTAAAGTCGACCGAGGCCCCTACGAACTGGCTTCCATACGGACATCCGATGCACGCTTCAGCCAGGGCCACTCCGAGGCCACCGTCGCCCACGTCGTGGGCCATCGTCAGTAGGAACGACTGCGCCAGGTGAACCAAGAGGTTGATCAGGGCGGCCTCGCGTTCGAGATCGACTGTCGGTGGGTGGCCGCCGCCGACTTTGCTCACGTGAG